>DAIOWL010000622.1:0-2195 GCA_036758545.1 Streptosporangiaceae bacterium
GCGAACCCGGCGCCGTGCCGCAGCGCCGCGTTCAGCCCGGCGCGCGGCTCGTCCGGCACGACCAGCGCGCCCAGCGCGGCCAGCGCGGCCGCGGCAGCCTGGTCGTCGGTGATGACGATCACCCGGGCGACCGCGTCGGACCCGAGCACCGCCGTCACCGTGTCGGAGGCGAGGGCGAGGGCGAGTTCCGCGCGGCGGGGACCGGTGAGGCCGGCCAGCCCGGCCAGGCGCGACTTGGCCTCGGCGAGCACCTTGACGGGCATCAGCACCGACCAGGCCTTATCGGTCATGCAATTGATCCTGCCTCGACACCGGACCACCTGAACCAGGAGACTTGACCTCATGAGCGAACGCGCTGGCCAGCCTACGTCCTACCGCTACTCCCCCGGCTGGCGGCTGTTCACCCGGATCGTCCTGCACCCGCTGCTCCGCCTGCTGATCAGGAACCAGTTTGCAGGCAAGGAGAACATCCCGAAGACCGGCGGCATCATCCTGGCCCCGAACCACCTGTCCTACGCCGACTGGCCCACGATCGCCCTGTTCAGCGACTCCTACGCGCGCCGGTATCCGGTGTTCATGATCAAGTCTCCGGTGTTCGGGGTGAAGTTCATCGGGGCGCTGCTGACCAAGGTTGGGCAGCTGCCGGTGTACCGCGGCCGCGGCGACGCCGGCCTGGTGCTCAAGCAGGCGGAGAAGGCGCTGGCGGCCGGCGCCTGCGTGATCGTCTACCCGGAGGGCACCGCGTCCAGGGACCCGGACCTGTGGCCGATGGTGGGCAAGACGGGGGCGGCCCGGCTGGCGCTGACCACCGGGGCGCCGGTGATCCCGATCGCGCACTGGGGCGCGCAGGAGATCCTGCCCTACGGGACCAAGAAGCCGCACCTGTTCCCGCGCAAGAAGGTGCGGATGGCGGCCGGGCCGCCGGTGGACCTGTCCGCCTACGCCGGCCAGCGGCTCGGCGCCTCGACGCTGCGGGCCGCGACCGCCGACATCATGGCCGATATCACCGCGCTGCTGGCCAAGATCAGGCAAGAGACGCCGCCCGCCGCACCGTGGGATCTCGAGGCGGGCGGCCGGGTCGCATTGGACCGAACGGGCGGCGGTTCCGCGGCGGCACAGGCTGAGAGTTCTGGTGGGGAGGCGGGCTCGCGGGACGAAGCCGCCTCCGGCGGCTCATGAAGGCTGCGGTGCTGGGGGCCGGATCCTGGGGTACCACGTTCGCGCAGGTGCTGTGCGACGCCGGGACCGATACCGTGCTGTACGCCCGCAAGCCGCAGCTGGCCAAGGCGATCTCCGGGCTGCACGAGAACCCGGACTACCTGCCGGGGGTCGCGCTGACCGCGGCGCTGGACGCGACGTCAGATCCGGCCGAGGCGCTGGACGGCGCGGACCTGGTCGCCTTCGCGGTGCCCGCGCAGTCGCTGCGGTCGAACCTGCTGGAGTGGGCGCCGCTGCTGCCGCGCGGGGCGCTGCTGGTCAGCCTCATGAAGGGGATCGAGCTCGGCAGCCGCCTGCGGATGAGCGAGGTCATCGCCGAGGTGACCGGCCCTGAGCTGGCTGGCCCGGCCGCGGAGCGCGTCGCCGTGGTGGCCGGGCCGAACCTGGCGGGCGAGATCGTCCGGCGCGAGTTCACCGCGTCCGTGGTCGCGTGCGTGGCCGAAGAAGGCGCCCTGGCCCTGCAGGGCGCGTGCCACACGCCGTACTTCCGGCCCTACACGAACACCGACGTGACAGGGTGCGAGCTGGGCGGGGCGGTGAAGAACGTGATCGCGATCGCGGTCGGCATCGCGGTGGCGATGGGCCTGGGCGACAACACCCGGGCCACGCTGATCACCCGGGGGCTGGCCGAGATCGCCAGGCTGGGTTCGGCGCTGGGCGCGCAGACCCAGACGTTCGCCGGGCTGGCCGGGATGGGCGACCTGGTGGCCACGTGCAGCTCGCCGCTGTCCAGGAACCGGACGTTCGGCGAGAACCTGGGGCGGGGCATGACCGTGGCGTCGGCGTCGGCCGCGATGAACCAGACCGCGGAGGGGGTGGCGTCCAGCGGCCCGGTGCTCGAGCTGGCCAAGGCGCACCAGGTGGAGATGCCGATCACCGAGGTCGTCGAGGCCGTGATGAGGGACGGACTGCCCGTCACGCAGGCCGCGTCGATGCTAGCGTCACGCTCAGCCAAGCCGGAGTGGTACGGACCCTGA
>DAIOWL010000622.1:2295-4718 GCA_036758545.1 Streptosporangiaceae bacterium
GAATTTTCAGATCGGCGGATTTACTTCGTGGACATAGTGCGCAAGCAGACCGGCGAGAACACCCGCGCGGTGCACCTGCCGGCCCCGCCCACGCCTTCGCAGCAGCCGCTCGGCACGCCGGTATTCCGGACCGCGTCGTTCTCGTTCGGCACGGCCGAGGAGTACCGGGCCGTGCTGAACGACGAGATGCCCGGCTACACCTACAGCCGGATCGACAACCCCACCGTGGACGCGTTCGCCCGCGCGGTGGCGGCGCTGGAGGGCGTGAACCTGCCGCGGTGGCCCGCGGCGCAGGCGTTCGCCTCGGGGATGGCCGCGATCAGCGGTGTGTTCTGGACCTTCGCCCGGACCGGCGCGCACGTGGTGGCGTCCTCGGCGGTCTACGGCGGGACGTTTTCCTTCCTGCGCAACGTCTTGTCCCGGTTCGGCGTGGAGACCGACTTCGTCGACATCACCGACCTGGACCAGGTGCGGGCGGCGCTGCGGCCGACGACCCGGATCGTGTACGCCGAGACGATCGCCAACCCGACCACGGCAGTGGCCGACCTGCGCAAGCTGGCCGAGATCGCGCACGACGGCGGTGCCCTGCTGGTAGTGGACTCGACGCTGGCCCCCCCGGTGATCTGCCGGCCGCTCGAGCACGGCGCCGACCTGGTCATCCACTCGGCCACCAAGTACATCGGCGGCCACTCCGACACCACCGGCGGCGTGGTCACCGGGCGGATCGAGCTGATCAGCAGCATCCGCGGGGTGCGGGTGGACACCGGCGGGTCGCTGTCCCCGGACGACGCGTTCCTGCTGCGGCGGGGCCTGGAGACGCTGCCGCTGCGGGTGCGGCGGGCCTGCTCGACGGCTTCGGTGTTCGCCGCGGCGCTGTCCCGGCACCCGGCCGTGCTCCGCATCGACTACCCCGGGCTGCCCGAGCACTCCGGGCACCAGGTGGCGCGGCGCCTGTTCGACGCCGGGCCCGAGGGGGTCCGTTTCGGCGCGATCGTGACCGTGACGCCGCACGGCGGGCGCGACGCGGGCATGGCGTTCGCCGACAAGCTGCGGCTTTCCCAGCTCGCCACGTCGCTGGGCGGGACGCACACCGTGGTCAGCCACGTGGCCTCCACCACGCACCGGCAGCTGGACGACCGGGCGCTGGCGGCCGGGGGCATCGACCCGGGGGCGGTACGCTTCTCCATCGGCCTGGAGGACGCCGAGGACCTGATTTCTGATGCGTATGTTGCCCTGGAGTCGCTCAGCAGGCCGTAGCCTGGTGGTTCGCTTCGGGCCTTGGCACGGGAGGACGCGTGGGGCAGCCTAAGATCCGGGTCGCCGTGGTGTTCGGCGGCCGCAGCACCGAGCACGCCGTGTCCTGCGCGAGCGCGGGCCTGATCCTGTCGGCTATCGACCCCGACCGGTACGAGGTGCTGCCCATCGGCATCGCCACGGACGGGCGCTGGGTGCTCACCTCGGGCGACCCGGCCCGGCTGGCGCTGTCCTCCGGGTCGGTGCCGTCGGTCGAGTCGGTGGCGGTGGGAGACGGCGAGATCGTGTCCCGGGGCGGTCCTTCTGGCTCGGCGTTGCAGGTTCTGAGCCCGGGCTCGGTCCCGCGGGACCTCGGCTCGGTGGACGTGGTGCTGCCGCTGCTGCACGGCACCTACGGCGAGGACGGCACGCTGCAGGGCCTGCTCGAGATGACCGGCACCCGGTACGCCGGCGCGGGTGTGTTCGCCAGCGCGGCCGGCATGGACAAGGAGTACATGAAGCTGCTCATGTCCGCGCGCGGCCTGCCGGTCGGCCGGTACGTGGTGGTGCGCGACCGGGACTGGCGGGCCGCGGCGGAGCGCAAGCGGATCCTGGACGAGATCGCCGAGCTGGGCTGGCCGGTGTTCGTCAAGCCCGCCCGCGGCGGCTCGAGCATCGGGATAACGCGGGTTTGTGGTTTCGATGGGCTGGAGGACGCCATCGAGGCGGCCCGAGCGCACGACCCCAAGGTGCTGGTCGAGGCGGCGGTGGACGGCATCGAGGTGGAGTGCGCGGTGCTAGAGGGCCTGGACGGCGGGCCGCCCGAGGCGAGCGTGCCCGGCCAGGTCGTGGTCGACCCTGGTTCTGATTTCTACGACTTCGAAGCGAAGTACCTCGCCTCGGCGACGACCATGCGGATCCCGGCGCCGGTGCCGGTCGAGGCGGCCTCGGAGATCAGGCGGATGGCCTGCGCGGCCTTTGACGCGATCTCCTGTGAGGGCCTGGCCCGGGTCGACTTCTTCTACACCCCGGCCGGGCAGGTCCTGGTCAACGAGATCAACACGATGCCGGGCATGACCCCGGCCTCCGGCTTCCCGATGATGTGGGCGGCTTCCGGCCTGCCGCTGCCCCAGCTGGTCGACCGGATCATCCAGACCGCGCTGCGCAAGCGGCCCGGGCTGCGCTTAGCG
>DAIOWL010000623.1:0-2826 GCA_036758545.1 Streptosporangiaceae bacterium
GCCTGCCGGCCCTGGCCATCGTGGGCGGGTGCTGCGGGACGGACGCCCGTCACGTCGAGGCCCTCTGGAACTAGTCACCCGGGCATGCGCCAGTTGCCATAGTGGCAATAAGACTTGCCCGCGGGGCCGGGTGGTTGGCATGGTGCAGGGATGAGCCACTCTCACGCCCACTCCTGCTCCCACGACGACCCCGCGCACTTCACCCAGGAGTTCTGGGACGACCGCTACCGCACCGCCGGCGAGTCCGGCCGCCTCTGGAGCGGCCAGCCGAACGCGCAGCTCGTGGCGCAGACCGCGGACCTCGCGCCGGGCGAGGCGCTGGAAGCGGGCTGCGGCGAGGGCGCCGACGCCATCTGGCTGGCCCGGCAGGGCTGGACCGTCACCGCGGTGGACGTGTCGGCGGTGGCGCTGGAGCGCGGGGCGGGTTACGCGGCCGCGGCCGGCGACGAGGTCGCGCGGCGGATCACCTGGCAGCGCGAGGACCTGTTGTCGTGGGTCCCGGAGCCGGAGCGGTTTGACCTCGTGTCGGCGCAGTACATGCACCTGCCGACGAGCGAGCTCGAGGCGTGGCACCGGCGGCTGGCGGCCGCGGTCCGGCCCGGCGGGACGCTGCTCGTGATCGGGCATCATCCGGACGACCTGCACGCCAACGTCGGACGCGTCGGGACGGCCGACAGGTTCTGGTCCGCGCAGACCATCGCGGCGTCCCTGGATCCGGGCCGCTGGGAGGTTGTCGTGGCAGACGCGCCGGGCCGTTCGGCTACTGATCTGGACGGCCAGCCGGTGACGGTGCGGGACACCGTGCTGCGGGCCCGCCGTCATGCCGGGCCGGTGCCCTAGCCCTGGCTACTGTCCCTGGTTGTCCTGGTTGTCCTGGTCCTGGACGCCGAGGTAGTCCTCGGCCTTCTGCTCGCCCGCCTGGATCTGGCTGTCGTACTTCCCGCCCGTCTTCTCGCCGGCCATCTCCGCGGCCTTGTCCAGACCCTGGTCCGCCTGCTCGGAGTGCTCGCTCGCGAGCTTCTTCGCCTGGTCCATGAATTCCGACATGGTTCCCCCTTGCTTCAGTTATCGGCATCTGGTTACCCAACGTAGGCGGCTCCGTGACCAGTGGCAACCCCGGCGGATGATTTCCAGGCCCATCCTGGCCGTCCTGGCGAGATCCCCGGACTAGCCTGGGCAGGGTGGCGACGTCCCTGGCAGTGACCGGGGTACTGCTCGCCTTCGAGGTGGGCGCGCTGCTGGCGCGGGAGCGGGAAACCTCGGCCCGTTCCGAATAATCTTGTGAGGGTCGTGCCGCTCGGGCACCGGCCCTAAGGAAAGGCCTCATGAAGATCGACAACAGTCCGGCCAGGGGAATGCGGGACCTGCTGCCCGCTGACGTCGCTGTCCGTGACCATGTGCTCGAGTCGATCTCCGCGGTGTACCGGCGGTTCGGCTACCAGCGGATCGAGACGCCGGCGCTGGAGCACATCGACCGGCTGAGCAGCGGCGAGGGCGGCGACAACGAGAAGCTGATCTTCGAGGTGCTGCGGCGCGGGCTGCCGCCGGAGGTGCCGGCCGGCACGCCGCTGCGCGAGCTCATCGACCTGGGGCTGCGCTACGACCTGACCGTGCCGCTGACCCGGTTCTACGGGAACAACCACGCGTCGCTGCCGATGCCGTTCCGGTCGCTGCAGGTGGGACCGGTGTGGCGGGCGGACCGGCCGCAGCGCGGCCGGTACCGGCAGTTCTACCAGTGCGACATCGACATGATCGGCGAGCCTTCGGTGCTGGCCGAGGCGGAGCTGATCGAGGCGACGACCGAGGCGCTGGCCGCGATCGGGCTGACCGGGCTCACCGTGCGGCTGTCGGACCGGCGGTTCCTGGCCGCGCTGGCCTCCGAGTGCGGGGTGCCCGCGGAAGCGCAGGACGCGTTCTTCATCACCCTGGACAAGCTCGACAAGATCGGCTGGGACGGGGTGCGAGCCGAGCTATTGGAGTCCGGGTTCGACGCGGCGCAGGTCACGGCGGCGGAGGAGAAGATCCAGGGGCTGATCGGCGTGCCCGCGGACAAGCTGGCGGACGCGCTGGCGCGGAGCGTGCCCGCGCTGGCGCCCGAGGTGGTGGCGGATCTGTCCGCGACGGCCGCCGCGCTCGAGCGGCTGGCTGCGGACCGGCCGCTGGACTGGGAGTTCGACCCGACGCTGGTGCGCGGGATGGGGTACTACACCGGGCAGGTCTTCGAGGTCATCCACCGGGACATGAGCGGGTCGGTGGCCGGCGGCGGGCGGTACGACAAGCTGATCGGGCGGTCGCTCGGGCACGACGTGCCGGCCTGCGGGTTCTCCATCGGGTTCGAGCGGATCGTGGACCTGCTGTCGCGGGAGCAGTCCCGGGACGCGATCGCGGTGCTGGTCGAGGCCGACGTGCCGGTTCCGGACGCGGTCGCGGTGGCGCGGGAGACGCGCGAGCAGGCCGGGCCGGGGCGCGTGGTGGAGACGGTGCGGCGGAGCGGGAAGTTCGGCGCCCAGCTGAAGCGGCTCGAGGCGGCGGGCTTCACCGGATTCGTGCTGGTCAGGTCCGAGGACGGGGCGATCGTGCGGGGCGAGCTCCGGGCGCTCGGCGGCGACCAGGGCGCGTAGCGCCCCGGGCTCGGGTTGGTTAGGGGCGGCCGGGCCAGCCGGTAATGGGGGTTGGGGCACACAGCCCCCGCAAGATGGGGGTAGGGGCCCCCGACCCCCGGCGTACTCGCTGCTGACGGCGGCCTTTCGTATCCACGCGCGAAATCATCACGTTCACGCACTGGGCGTTTACATGTTGCGTCTGCAAAGATTCTTTGCACGTGTC
>DAIOWL010000623.1:2836-4701 GCA_036758545.1 Streptosporangiaceae bacterium
GAGCGCGTCCATCGCCGCGAGACGGTCGGCGGCGTGGAGCGGATCGTGCGGGTTCGGCAGCGACTGCTCGACGCCCTCGACGAACCGCACCCAGCCGGCGTTCGCGATCGCGTCGCGCTCGGCGGCGAACAGGGCGCGTAGCTCCCCCGGACGACCGAGCAGGCACAGCCGCCCTGGTGATCAGGCTCGCCAGGTCGGCTGGTTTGGCGTACTCGCTGCTGGCGGCGGCCTTTCGTATTCACGGGCGAAATTATCTCGATCATGCACTCGACGTTTACATGTTGCGTCTGCAAATTTTCTCTGCACGTACTCATGCACGTGCATTTGCTCTGTTAGGCTGCACAGTGCAGACGGTGACCAGCGGCCTGGCGCACCGCTCGCATTCGGTTCCTTTTCCCAGTTATTGAGAAAAAGGAGAAAGATGCAGGTCAACAACGGCGTTCCTGCCGACCAGCTGGTCTCCGCGCGGTGGCGCAAGAGCCAGGCCAGCAACCCCAGCGGGAGCTGTGTCGAGGTGGCTGAGCTGGGTGGCGACGGCATCGCCGTCCGCAACTCCCGGCACCCGTCCGGGCCCGCCCTGGTCTATACCCGGGCCGAGATCGACGCGTTCCTGATCGGGGTCAAGAATGGCGAGTTCGACGACCTGGGACTATCCGGCTGAGCCCCTGAACTCGCGCGTCGGGAGTGGTGCCCCGGTATTACCGGAACGTGCGTAAGATGGTGTCCGGCGGTGCCACGGCACGGTGAAATGTGCCCATTGCGCACCGCCGTTACCAATCTGGCTGCAGTTCATCGGCTCGGAGTTGAGGGATGAGCACGGATCAGCGGGACGGCGGGCAGGCATGGGACGCCCAGGGCCCGACCGTGCCCCGCATGCTGGTCGGAATCCAGCTGCACCGGTTCCGCGAGGCGGCCGGCATCACGCCGGACCAGGCGGCGTACGAGATCCGGGCCTCCCGGTCCAAGATCAGCCGGATGGAAAACGGCCTGGTGCGGTTCAAGGAGCGGGACGTCACCGACCTGCTCACCCTGTACGGCATCACCGACGAGAAGACCCGGTCCGGCCTGGTGACGCTGACCCGGCAGGCGAACACGGCCGGCTGGTGGTCCAAGTACGGCGACATCATGGCCGACTGGTTCCAGGCCTACCTGGGCCTGGAGACGGCCGCCTCGGTCATCCGCACCTTCGAGCTGCAGTTCGTGCACGGCCTGTTCCAGACCGAGGACTACGCGCGTGCCGTCACCATGCTCGGCCATACCACCGCGCCCGCCGAGGAGATCGACCGGCGGGTAAGCCTGCGGCTCAAGCGGCAGGACCTGCTGAACGGGCCCACGCCGCCGCAGGTGTGGTCGGTGCTCGACGAGGGGGCGCTGCGCCGCCCGGTGGGCGGCCCCGCTGTGATGCGGGCTCAGCTGGAGCGCCTCGTCGAGATGAGCAAGCTGCGCCACGTCACCATCCAGGTCGTGCCGTTCAGCCGGGGCGGGCACGCCGCGGCGGGGGGCTCGTTTACCGTGCTGCGCTTCAGCGAGCCCGAGGTGCCGGACGTCGTCTACATCGAGCAGCTGACGAGCGCCCTCTACCTGGACAAGCACGAAGACGTCGATCACTACCTGGAGGTCATGAACCACCTGTCCACCGAAGCCCTGACTCCCCCGCAGAGCGCGAAGTTCATCACCGAGATAATCCGGGACACCTGATTCCCACCCCCCGCTACTCAACCCCTGAGGGATTCCTGTGACTGACGTTTCTTCAACCCCGGACGAACCGGACGCCGCCGCCGGAACCGGGATCGACACGACGGTGCCGCACTCGGCCCGGATCTGGAACTACTGGCTGGGCGGCACGGACAACTACGCCGTCGACC
>DAIOWL010000624.1:0-4697 GCA_036758545.1 Streptosporangiaceae bacterium
GCGTCATCGGCGACGAGGACGGCGGCCAACGGCGGCTGGCCGAGTTCATCCCGGTCGGGCTGAGCCAGCGCGAGATCGACGGGATCCATCACTGGCCCGAGGGCCGCGGCCTGCTCGGCTTGCTCATCGACGACCCCCGCCCGCTGCGGCTGGCCGACATCTCCTCGCACCCGGCATCGTCGGGCTTCCCCGACGGGCACCCGCCGATGCACGGCTTCCTCGGCGTGCCGGTGCGGGTCCGCGACGAGGTGTTCGGCAACTTGTACCTCACCGGTAAGCGCGGTGGCGGCGAGTTCACCGAGGACGACGAGGCCGTACTGGTCGCGCTGGGCGCGGCGGCCGGCGTCGCAGTGGAGAACGCCCGGCTGTACGAGGCGGCCCGCCGCCAGCAGCGCTGGATCCAGGCCAGCGCCGAGGTCACCACCCGGCTGCTGTCCGGCTCCGAGCCCGGCGAGGTGCTGGCCGACGTCACCCGGCGGGCGCGCGAGCTCACCGGCGCCGACCTCTGCGTCCTCGCGCTGCCCGACGAGGGAGGACGGAGGCTGACCGTCACTTACGCCGAGGGTGACGGCGCGGATGCGGCCCGCGGCTTGGTGCTGCCGACCGGCCACTCCCTGTCCGGCCAGGTGCTGGCCACCGGCGAGCCGGTGACGTCGGCCGACTTCGCCGACGACGAGCGCGTTTCCCAGGCCGCCCGCGGCGCGATGAGCCAGATCGGGCCCGCAGTGGTGTTCCCGCTCGGCGTGCCGGGCAACGTGCGTGGCGTGCTCACCGTCGGGCGCCGTCACGGCGCGCCGCCGTTCCCGCAGGCCCAGGCCGATGTGGTGGCCTCGTTCGCGGCTCAGGCGGGCGTCGCGCTCGAGCTTGACGCGAGCCGGGCCGAGGCCGAACGGCTATCGGTCCTCGAGGACAGGGACCGGATCGCCCAAGACCTGCACGACCTGGTCATCCAGCGGCTCTACGCCACCGGCATGTCGCTGCAGGGGACCATGCCGATGATCAGCAGGCCGGAGGTGGCCAGCCGGATCACCAACGCGGTCGACGCGATGGACGAAACCATCAAGGAGATCCGCTCCACCATCTTCCAGCTGCAGGCCAGGGGAGTGGCGACAGGGCCGGATCTGCGCGGGGAGATCGTCGCCCTGGTCGACGATATGACCGACCTGCTCGGCTTCGCCCCGTCGCTGCGGCTGGGCTCCGGCCTTGGCGGCGACATCAGCCCTGAGGTGGCCGACCAGGTGCTCGCCGCGCTGCGTGAGGCGCTGTCCAACGCGGCCAGGCACGCGAACGCCAGCCAGGTGGACGTGACCGTGGACGGGAGCTCCGACGGGATGCTGACCGTGCAGGTCACCGACAACGGGACCGGAATCCCGGACGGGGGGAGGCGCAGCGGGCTGCGCAACCTGGCCAACCGGGCCGAGAAGCTGGGCGGCGAGCTAAGGCTCGGGCCCGCCGATGCTGGCACCTCCCCGCCCGGCACCAGACTGGAGTGGCGGGTCCCCCGCGGCTGACTCCTTGCTAGGCGGGCCAGGTGTGGACGGGCTGGCCGGTGGCCGCGTGGGACAGGTACCGGTCGAGCATCACGGCGAGGGCCTGGTCCCGGTCCCGGCCATACTCGGCGGCCGCCAGCGCGGCGCGCTGCCAGGCGGCCCCGGTCTGCCCGCTGGCCACCCGCGCGCCGATCACGCCGAGCAGGTGGTCGGCCTCCGCTGCGGCCACGCCCACGTCCAGCAGCCCTTGCCGGGCCACGGGGAGCAGTCCGGGTACCAGTTCGGTGGCGGGAACCGTCCGGACCCCGTCACGCCGGCCAGTCGGCCAGCTCAGCTCGGCGGCCAGGCCGTGCTGAGCCGCGCGGTAGAAGCCGTGTTCGGCGCGCTCGAACGGGACCGCGTAGGTCCATCGTTCGTCCTGGCCGGCCAGCCAGAGCGTGAGGCCGATCAGGAAGGCCGCGTTGGCCAGCATGTCGGTGACGGTCGGCCCGGCGGGCAGGGCACGCATCTCGATCCGCAGGTGGCCCCCTGCCGTCGGGTCGTAGATGGCCCGGTTCCAGCGCCAGACCGTCCCTTGGTGCAGCCGGAGTTCGTCCAGCGGTGGCACTCCGCGGCCGGCGGGCCCGTCGCTGACGAAGGGGAGCAGCGGCTCGTGCCGCCGGACGCTCTCGGTGAACAGCTCCAGCGCGCCGCCCCGCAGCCAGCCGGTGCCGAACGCCGCGCGCGGTGGGCTCCGCCGCGGGCCGACGCGGTCGCGGTCCTCGACCGACTGCTTGAACAGCGCGATCCTGGTCTCCTCCCAGAGCCGCCGGCCGAGGAACGTGGGTGAGTTGCCGGCCACGGCCAGCACCGGGGCGGTCGCCAGCTGAGCCGCGTTGTAGATCCGGGTGAACTCGCCCGGGGCGACCCGCAGGTGAAGCTGGAACGAGGTGTTCGCCCCCTCGGCCGTGACGTGCTCGGTGGTCAGCTCCAGCGGCTCGGCTCCTGCGATCCTGATGCGGAACGGGCCCCGGTGCAGCCGCCGCAGGCCATGATCCAGCGCCCGGTAGCGGGCCGCGTCGGTCACCATGCCCAGGTCCAGGTGGGCCGGGCCGAGGGTGGGCAGGATGCCGATCAGCGCGATCCGGCCGTGCTGCGCCCGGGCCGCGTCGCCGACCCGGTCCAGCAGCGGGCCGAGCTCGCCGGCCAGCGCGGTGAACGGGCGTCCGGCCAGCGGCACCGGCGAGGCGTTCAGCTCCAGGTTGTACCGGTTGAGCTCGAGGGTGATCCGGGCGTCGGCGGCTAGGTCGAGGACGGCCTGGTTCCGCGGCAACGGCCGGGCCGCGTCGTCGACCAGGCACAGTTCGAGCTCGGCGCCGATCGTAGCCGGGCCGACCCCGAAACCGGGCCGGTCGAGCAGTTCCCCGAGGTCGGACAGGCACCGCTCGAGCCGCTCCCGGAACCTGGCGTAGTCCTGCTGCCCGAACGTCTCCCTGGTGATCTCGGTTCCCACGCGTAGGACCCCCCGTCAACCCGCCGCGACGATCCGGCGGCCGGTCAGCACGGCAGGCAGGATCCTGAGGTAGTGGTTTCGGATTCCCGGCGCCTGCACCTGCAGCGGCAGCGCGCGCAGCCGGGCGAGCTCGGCCGGATCCGTCACCTCGGTGATCTCGCCGCGCACGATCACGCTCCAGCCGGCGCGTCCGGCCGCGTCGGTCCCGTCCGCCTCGAAGCAGACCCGGCTGCCCCGCCCGGCGGCGTGCAGCTTGGTGCCCGGCTCGGTGCGGAACACCACGGTGTGCCGGTCCAGGACGAAGCTGACCGGGAAGACCACCGGTCCCTGGTCGTCGATGACGGCTACCCGGCCGAGGTTCCCGCCCGCCAGCAACCCGAAGCACTCGGACCTGGTCAGCTCCTCGATCCGGCCCGGCCGCGGGTCAGCCGGCGTCGTGGCAGGCACGATCGCCGCCAGCTGGGAACAGGACCTCGCCGGGATCACGCCGCACGCTGACCGCCACCTGGGTGACCATCCCGATCCGCAGCACCAGGTGCGGGCAGGCGTCGTCGCTGAGCTGGGTCCGGAGGAACTCGCGCAGCCAGGGCAGCTCGAGCGGCTGGCTGTGCAGCGCCACCGCGACCCCGCACAGGCTGGCGGTGAGCAGGATCCGCTGCAGCGCCTGGCCGGCCCGCATCCAGTCCGCCGGCTGGTCGGCGGTCGTGGTGAGCAGCGCGGCCACGCCGGCGGCCCGGTGCGCCGTGGCCGGGCTGAGCGGCGGCGTTCCCCAGGCATGCCCGCGGGCGAAATCGCGGCCGGGGAAGTCCGGCTGGGTGCGCTCGGCCCGTGCCGGATAGGAGGTAGCCGGCACTCCGTCCCGACGGACGCTGTCCGGCCCGGGCGTCCAGCGGGTAAGCTCGCGCAGCCGCTCGCCGTCGCGGCGCAGCTGGTACTCGGCGCTCTGGACGGCGGCTGCCAGCGCGGCCCGCCGCCCGTCGTCGGCCACGATGCGCAACGCGGCTCTTTCCCGCGCGGCGGCGTCGCGCAGCGCGGCTAGCGTACCCGGCGGCAGTGGTTCGGGGTCGAACGCGCCGCGATGGGTCCGCCGGGTGAGCACGTGGCTGGACAGCCGCCGCTCGAACTCGTCGGCGGCGGCGCGCTCCCGCCAGGACACCTGCGCCACCAACGTCGGCAGGGCCGGGTCAGGCAGCACGTGGGTCTCAGGAATGTAGCCGAGGGACCGCAGCGCCAGCCGGATATTGAACAGCGCGGCTCCGCAGCTGATCATCATCTCCCGGCCGTCCGGGTCGGCCGCGGCCAGCCGGCGGCCGTCATCGGCATGCAGGCTGACCTGCGGTCCGCCGTCGGCGGTGAACCGCCACGGCTGGGTGTTGTGCACCGAGGGCGCCCAGACCGCCCTGGATACGACGTACCTGACGATCTCCTCGGCTGTCATCGGCTCGCTCATGATCCCAGCAGACCGCGATGCGTCCGGCCAAGGCAGGTGCCAAGGTCCGGAGGCGGCAGGACCTTCGGCCACAGCCGCGCCTGCCGCATGGCGTCAGCCCGACTGCTGTGTCAGTTGCGCGCCGCCCGCGCACAGGCGCCGGCCGTTCAGCATGACCGGCGAGATGCGGATGAAGTGGTCTCGATCTCCTGGGGCCCATGACCTGAGGCCCATCGACCGCAGCCGGGCCAGCTCGCCCGGATCGGTTACCGCGCTGGACGGGCCG
>DAIOWL010000625.1:0-2898 GCA_036758545.1 Streptosporangiaceae bacterium
CCCCGGCCCGTTCGGCAGCCGTAGGAACGGACCGGCCATGGCCAGCGCCAGCACCCCGAGCACCGCCCCGGCGATAACGCCGATCGCCGTCGCCGCTGCCGCGGGCCGCCGCAGCACCTCTCGGCGGTCCAGCGGCGTCAGCAGCAGCCAGGCGGCGTCGGCGGGGGAGAGCGCCAGCGGGCCCAATGCCTGGGCCAATACGAGCAACCCGGCCGCCGCCCCGATGACGAGCGCGGCGCCCGCCACCGCCTGGGTCGGCGCCGCCCCGCCGGTACCGCCCGGTCCGTTCAGCCGATCGAACGGCTGCGCCAGCAGGTCCCACAGCAAGATCACGGCCAGCACCACGGCGAAGCCCGTGGAGTACCAGTCGTACCAGGGCCGGCGCCGCCGCCTGCGGATGAACGACCTGATCGCGGTTACCTGGGGTGGCCCGGCCGCGGTCGCCGCCGCGATCACGGGCCCGGTCCCGTGGGCTCTGGCTGGGTCATCCGCCCGTCGGCGATCAGCATGAGGCGCGCCCCGGCGGCCGCGGCGAAGTCGAGGTCGTGGGTGGCCATGACCACCGTCCCGCCGTGCCCGGCGTACTCGCGCAGCAAGCCCGCCACTTCCTTCCGGAATCCGGGGTCCAGGCTCTGCTCCGGCTCGTCGAGCAGCAGCAGCCGGCTGGGCCGGCTCAGCGCGGCGGCCAGCGACAGCCGCTGCCGCTGGCCGGAGGACAGGTCGGTCGGGACCGCGTCCGCCCGCCCGGCCAGCCCGAATACCTTGAGGAGCTCGTCGGTCGGCAGGCTCCAGCCCTGAACCGGCTCGTGCGTCAGCCGGACCAGTTCCAGGTGCTCCTGCAAGCTCAGCCCCGGATACCAGGTCGGCTCGTCGGCGACCAGGGCGACCGCCCGCCAGAACGCCGCGTCGTCGCGCGGCGGCCCGCCGAGCACGGCCACCGTCCCCGCCATCGGCCGGTGCAGCCCGGCCAGGCAGGACAGCAGCGTCGACTTGCCGGCGCCGTTGACCCCGGTCACGGCGACGATCTCGCCGTCGGCCACCGTCAGGTCCACGTCCTCGAGCACCACGAAGCTGCCGTGGCCCACCCGCATGCCGCGCACCGCCACCGTCGGCCCAGCCACTCCCTCACCGTATCGCCACACCCCACGTCGCGCGGACGGTGGCACTCTCCGCCGTATCACAAGCATTTGACCTTGCCCTTGGGGCCGTTCCTAGCCTGGGTGGCGGGTACTACGTGACGCTGAGGAGGCTTCATCATGGTGATCCGTGCGGTGGTGTTCGACATTGGCGGCGTCCTGGAGATAACCCCGGACCTCGGCGTGGACCGGCGGTGGGAGACCCGGCTCGGGCTGCCGGCCGGGGAGATCGACGCGCGCCTGCGCGACGTCTGGCAGGGCGGCAGCATCGGCACGATCATCCTGGATGATGTGCACGAGGCCCTCAGGGACCGCCTCGGGCTTGATGACCAGAAGCTCGCGCAGTTCATGGCTGACCTGTGGCGCGAGTATGTCGGCACCGCCAATACTGAGCTGATCGAGTACGCCCGCCGGCTGCGCCCGCGGTATCGCACCGGGATCGTGAGCAACAGCTTCGTCGGCGCCCGGGAACGGGAACAGGCGGCATACGGATTCGAAGACCTCGTTGAGGAGATCGTCTATTCGCACGAGGTGGGGTTCAGCAAGCCTGATCCTCGCATCTACGCGCTCATCTGCACCCGCCTCAACGTTTCTCCCGAGGAGATGATCTTCCTCGATGACGTCGAGGCATGCGTGGCCGGCGCGCGTGCCGCGGGCATCCACGCGGTCCGCTACCAGGACAACGCACAGGCCATCGCCGAGATCGAGAAGATGCTGGCCGGCCCCTAAGTGCTGCTAGTACGTCAGGCTGCGGCGCGTGCGGTCTGGGGGCGGCGGCGCAGGCCCGGGTTCTCCAGGGCCGGAGGTTGGTAGGCCTGGTCGAGGGCGCCGATGTCGGTGCCGGGCGGGACGATCTCATCGATCCGGTCGAGGACGTCGTCGGTGAGGGCGACGTCCAGGCCGGCGAGCAGGCCGTCGAGGTGGTCCATGGTGCGGGCGCCGAGAAGTGCGCTGGTGACGCCCTGGTGGGCGATGGTGAACGCCATCGCGAGGTGGGTCATGGGCAGCCCGGCTTCCTCGGCGAGCGGGACGAGCTGTTCGACGACGTCGAGGCGGTGTTCGTCGGTGAGGTGGTGGACCATGCCGGCCCGGCGCAGGTCGTTGTGCTGGTTCTTGCGCACGCGGCCGGTGAGCAGGCCCTGGCCGAGCGGGCCCCAGACCAGGGTGCCCATGCCGAAGCGCTGGGTGGCGGGCAGGATCTCGCGCTCGATGCCACGGTTAAGGATGGAGTAAGCCGGCTGCTCGGTGTGGAATCGCGCGAGGCCGCGCCGTTCGGCGACCCACTGGGCCTCGACGATGCCAGCGGCGGGGGTCTGCGAGGCGCCGATCGCGCGGACCTTGCCGCTGCGGATCAGGTCGGTCAGCGCGGAGAGGGTTTCCTCGATGTCGGTGCGGGGATCGGGGCGGTGAAGCTGGTAGAGGTCGATGTAGTCAGTCCGCAGGCGACGCAGTGAGTTCTCCACGGCGGTGGCGATCCAGCGGCCCGAGGCGCCCTGGTGGTTGGGGTCCTGTCCGATCGGGCGGCCGAACTTGGTGGCGAGCACGACCTCATCCCGGCGCCCTTCCAGGGCCTTGCCGACGACGTCCTCGGAGTCGCCGTAGGCGTCGGCAGTGTCGATGAGGTTGATGCCGGCGTCCAGTGCCGTGCCGATGATGCGGGCCGAATCCTCCGGGGCATTGCCCATGACGGTGGCGAACATCAGTGTGCCCAGGGCGTAGGGGCTGACCTGGATGCCGGTCCGGCCGAGGGTGCGGTACTGCA
>DAIOWL010000625.1:2998-4679 GCA_036758545.1 Streptosporangiaceae bacterium
CCCAGGGCGTAGGGGCTGACCTGGATGCCGGTCCGGCCGAGGGTGCGGTACTGCACGGGTTCTCTCCCTACATGGTCGGCACCGGGCGGATGCCGTACGCTGAGCTAAGCGGAAAGCTATTCCGGAGTAGGCACGCTGTACCGGCACTTCCCGCAGCGTTCTGACCTGGTCAAAGCCGTCGTGGAAAGCGGAATCGACGCCGTCGCCGACGCGGGCCCGGCCCTGAGTGCCGCGCACGAGCCGGCCGAAGCACTCACCCAGTGGATCCACCGTTTCACCGAACTGCTCGCGACCAAACGCGGACTCGCCTCGGCGCTGCACTCGGGGGACCCGGCCTTCACCGGGCTGCCCGGCTACTTCTTGCAGCGACTCGGCCCCGCCCTTGCCGCGCTGCTCGACGCTGCGGTCGCCGACGGCACGGTTCGCGATGACATCAGCGCCGAGGATCTCTTGCACGCCATCACTCAGCTGTCCCAGCCCGTCCCCGGACGAGGGCTTGAACACAACCAGCACATCGTTGCGGTCCTCATCGACGGCCTACGCCGCGGCGCCAGGCGGCAGCCTCCCGCACACTGTGTGCCTTGATACCTGGACAACGTGCTGTGGGACCCCAGTCCGTCAGCGGCCCGGCTCCTGCCAGAACTCGTCCGGCAGCTCGGCCACCTCGCTGCCGGACCGTTCCAGGTCGGCGGCCCACGGCAGCATGCGCTCGAAGACCGGCTCACCGCCGTCGGCGAGCTGCCGGATCATCGCGACGTTGCGCTCGACCCGCCCGGTGATCGCCTCGCGGATCGCGGCTCGGTCGCCGGTGTACCCGTACGCGTCCAGGAGCAGATGGAAGCGCCGGCGCCGCCCGGCTGCGTCACCGAATCCGGCTGGCCCGGCGATCTCCGCCGTCAGCAGCGGCACCCAGGTCAGCGCCGAGAACGCCAGGTCATCCTCGCGCCGGGACGGGCTGGCCGTGTCCCAGTCGACGAAGCCGACCAGGGTGCCGTCGGCCCATACGGCGTTCCACGGCGACGCATCCAGATGGGCGATCAGAAGTCCCGGCTGCCACGGTCGGCCGGTGAACCAGACGGCGTCTGCGGCCGGCCGGAAGGCCACGGTCGCGTCGTGCAGCCTGCGAAGCCACGCACCGACCTGCCGGAGCGCGTCGTCGCTGCGCAGCCAGTCCGGCCACGGCCAGGTCTCGCCCAGGGTCTGGCCGGGCAGGAACGTCAGGCGTTCGCGGCCCTGGTCATCGAAGCCGCGCGCTCGCGGAGCGCCGTCGAAGCCGGCGTCTTCCAGATGCCGCAGCACCGAGTGCACGGTAGCCGTCCACGGCTGCGCGGGGCGGCGGACTTCGTCGCCGGCGCGTACGGCGCCGAAACTGCGCCCGCCGGGCAGCGGTCGTTCGGTCATCTGAAGGTTCTACCGCGATCAGACGTCCACGGCGACCGAATATCAGGTCAGAGACTGGGGCCAGCCTGCTCGAGTTCCGGTTCGGATTCCGGCTGGAGCCCGGCGGCTACCGCGAGGGTGGCGTGGACCTGGGCGACGGCGGCCCACACGGCGGCGGTGTCCTGGCCGTCTCCTCGGCCGAGGTATTCGGCTGCCTTGTCCGCGAACTGCTCGGCTTTGCGGAAATGAGCTCGGCCATCCATCGCAGCTCCAGGTGTCTCGTTGTCTGTTACTAGAGTGA
>DAIOWL010000626.1:0-4677 GCA_036758545.1 Streptosporangiaceae bacterium
GCCGCGGTCATGATCACGATCCGGCGGCGATGGCCCACGAGCAGGCCGAGGACGAGACCGAACGCCAGGCCGCCGAGCACCGGGCCGAGCCGCTTCAGCACCGGCATGGCGACGGTGCTGACCAGGTCCAGCGACCCGGCCGCGGCGTCCTGGGGCGCGGCCGCCTGGGCTGACACCGACTGAGGTGAGACCGCCTGGGGTGCGGCGGCCTGGGGTGAGGCGCTTGGTTCCGCCGCCGGGGCGGGACCGCGCACTCGTTCGGCCAGGCACGCGGCGAACTGATCGGTCAGCTTGGCCGCGATGTCGGCCATCACGCCGCGGCCGAACTGCGCCTGCTTGCCGGTCACCTCGAGCGAGGTGACCACCCGCACCCGGGTGTCGGCGTCCTGCTCGCTCATGCTGACCTCGACCGTCGCGGACGCGGTCCCGGTACCCCGGGTCTCGCGGCCGCTGCCCTCGAGCACGAAGCGGTGGGCCGCCTCGTCCTTGGTGACGAACCTGGCTGTGCCGGCGTAGCTCGCCGTGACCGGCCCGACCTTGACGCGGACTCGCCCGGCGACCTCGTCGCCGTCGACCCGTTCCACCGTCGCCCCGGGCATGCACGGCGCGATCCGCTCCACGTCGAGCAGGGTTTTCCACACCTCGGACACGGGCGCGGGGACCGAGAACTCGTTCTCCAGCTGCATGAGACCCTCCTACATTCCTGCTGCGGCCATGACTGCCCGGCGGGTCAGGACACGGGCCAGGTGCTGCCGGTAGCCGGCCTGCCCGGACAGGTCGCTCGCCGGGCTCGTTCCCTCGGCGGCCAGCCCGGCCGCCTCGTCGACGGCGCTGGCGCTGGCCTGGGCGTTGTTCAGGGCGGCTTCGGTCGCGGTGGCCCGCACCGGCGTGGCGCCCATGTTGGTCAGGCCGACGCGCGCCTGCTCGATCATGCCGTCGGAACGGCGGACCAGCGCGGCCACGCCCACGATGGCCCAGGCCTGCGCGACCCGCTGGAACTTCTCGTACCGGTACCCCCACTCGCTGCCCGCCCCGAGCTTGGGCACCTGCACCTCGACCAGCATCTCGGCGGGTTCCAGCGCGGTCTGCAGGTAGTCCGCGAAGAACTCCGAGGCCCGCACCGCGCGCCGCCCGGCCGGCCCGGCCACCACCATGGTGGTGCCGAACGCCAGCGCCACGGCGGGCAGGTCGCCGGCCGGATCGGCATGGGACAGCGCTCCGCCGAAGGTGCCGCGGTGCCGGACCTGGGGGTCGGCGACCGTGGCGGCAGCCTCGGCCAGCAGCCCGCAGTGTTCGCGGACCAGTTCGGAGCGGATGACCTCGTAGTGCGTGGTCATCGCGCCGATCACCAGGTGGTCGCCCTCGTCGCGGACGCCGCGCAGGCCGGCCACCCGGTTCAGGTCCACCACTACGTCCGGGTAGGCCAGCCGCAGCCGCAGGATCGGGAGCAGGCTCTGCCCGCCCGCCAGGATCTTGGCGTTGTCGTTCTCGCCGAGGATCCCGACCGCCTCGTCGACGGTGCGGGGCCGGACGTAGTCGAACTGGGGCGGGATCATCGAGCTTCTCCGTGTGTCGCCTGCCACACCCGTTCCGGGGTGCAGGGCATCCGGATGTCGGTCACCCCGTACGGCCGCAGCGCGTCCACGACCGCGTTGACCACGGCCGGCGTGGACCCGATGGTGCCGGCCTCACCCGCGCCCTTGACGCCGAGCGGGTTGGTGGTGGCCGGCGTCTCGGTGCGATCGGTAACGTACGGCGGCACGTCGGCGGCGGACGGCACCAGGTAGTCGACCATGGAGCCCGTGACCAGGTTGCCCCCGGCGTCGTAGACGGCCTCCTCGTACAGCGCCTGGGCCAGGCCCTGGGTCACCCCGCCGTGCACCTGTCCCTCGACGATCATCGGGTTGATCACCGTGCCCACGTCGTCCACGGCCACGTAGGACCGCACCTTCACCAGCCCGGTCGCCGTGTCGACCTCGACCGCGCACAGGTGCGTGCCGTGCGGGTAGGAGAACGCCGCCGGGTCAACGGTGGCCTCGGCCAGCAGCACGGGGTCGGCGCCGGGCGGCAGGTCGTGCGCCGCGAACGCGGCGAACGCGACGTCCTGGATGGTCCTGGACGCGTCCGGATCGCCGCGCACCGAGAAACGGCCGCCACCGAACTCCAGATCGCCGGGACTGACCTCGAGCATGTGCGCGGCGACCACCCGGGCCTTGTCCACCACCTGGCGCGCCGCCCGCAGCACCGCCTCGCCGCCCACCACGATCGAGCGCGAGCCGTAGGTGTCCAGGCCCCAGGGGGCGACGTCGGTGTCGCCGTGCATGACGTCGATGTCGTCGAAGGGCACCCCCACGGCGTCGGCGGCGATCTGGCCGAACGTGGTCTCATGGCCCTGGCCGTGCGGCGACGTGCCGGCGATGACCTCCACCCGGCCGGTGGGCAGCAGGCGCACGCTGGCCGTCTCCCAGCCGCCGACGGTGTAGCCGTGCCTGCCGAACCAGCGTGACGGTGCCAGGCCGCCCATCTCGGTGTAGACGGAGACGCCGATGCCGAGCTGCACCGGATCGCCACGCTGCCGCCGCTCCGCCTGCTCGCGCCGCAGGGCGTCGTAGCCGAACAGCTCGGTGGCCCGGGCGGTGGCCGCCTCGTAGTTGCCGCTGTCGTAGGTCAGCCCGGTGACCGTGGTGTACGGGAACTCGTCGTGGCTGATCCAGTTCCGCTGCCGCAGCTCCAGCGGATCCAGGCCGAGCTCGGCGGCCAGCTCGTCCATGATCCGCTCGACGGCGAACGTCGCCTCCGGGCGGCCGGCGCCGCGGTAGGAGTCCGTCGGGGTCTTGGTGGTGAAGACCCCCTGGCAGGTGAACTCGTGCGCGTCGAACTTATAGATACCGGGGTAGACGTACCGGCCGAGCAGGGGCACGGCCGGGGTGAGCAGTTGCAGGTAGGCCCCGAGGTCGGAGGTGAGGTCGACCTTCAGGCCCAGCACCCGGCCGTCGCGGTCAGCGGTGATCTCGACGTCCTGGATCATGTCCCGGCCGTGCGTCGTGGCCTGGTAGTCCTCGCCGCGGGTGGCGGTCCACTTGACCGGCCGGCCCAGGCGGCGGGCGACGGCCAGGGCAATGGCCTCCTCGGCGTAGACGTTGAGCTTGCCGCCGAAGCCGCCGCCCACGTCCGGGGCGATCACGCGCAGCTTCTGTTCTCCGATGCCGCAGACGGACGACATCAGCAGGCGCACGAAGTGCGGGACCTGCGTGGATGTCCAGAGCGTGAACTCGCCGGTGGCCGGGAACGGCTCGGCCAGCACGGCACGTGGCTCCATCGCGGTGGGCATCACCCGCTGCTGGACGAACCGGCGGGACACGACCACCTTGGCGCGGCGCCGCGCGGCCGCGTAGTCGCCGCCGCTGAACGTCCAGGTGAAGGCGCGGTTGGTGGCCTGGCCGGCGTGCACCAGCGGGGCGCCGTCGGCGAGCGCGGCCACCGGGTCGACGACCGCGGGCAAGGGCTCGTACTCGACCTGCACGGCCTCGACCGCGTCCGCGGCCTGGTAGGGGTCCTCGGCGACCACCACCGCCACCGCGTCGCCGAGGTAGCGCGCCTCGTCGGCCGCGATGGGCGGGTGGTCGGGGACGATCAGGTCGTCGCTGACGATCCACGCGGTGGGCAGCGAGCCGTAGTCCGGGGCCAGGTCACGGCCGGTGAACGCGGCGACGACCCCGGGCCGCTCCAGCGCGGCCGAGACATCGACGCTGCCGATGCGCGCGTGGGCCATCGGGCTGCGCACGATGGCCAGGTGGGCCAGCCCGGGCAGGGTGAGGTTGTCGGTCCACCGGGCCTGGCCCGTGATGACCCGCGCGTCCTCCTTGCGGCGAACCGGCTGCCCGGTGACCCGTCCGGCCGGCGGGGCGGCCTGGGCGGTCATGCCGGCGCCCCGGGTGCGCGCAGGTCGGCGGCTGCCGCCCGGACCGCCTTGACGATGTTGTGGTAGCCGGTGCAGCGGCAGAGGTTCCCCTCCAGGCCGTCACGGATCTCCTGCTCGGACGGATCGGGATTCTCCATCAGCAGGTCGACCACGGACATGATCATGCCGGCCGTGCAGTAGCCGCACTGCAGCGCGTGGTTCTCTGCGAACTCCCGCTGTACCGGATGCAGGTCGCCGTCGGCCAGGCCCTGAACGGTGGTGATCTCCGCCCCGTCCGCCTGGACCGCCAGCAGGGTGCAGCTCTTCACGCTCAGGCCGTCGAGCAGGACGGTGCACGCCCCGCAGTTGGAGGTGTCGCAGCCGACTACCGTGCCGGTGCGGCCCAGGCGGGTGCGCAGGTAGTGCACCAGGAGCAGCCTGGGCTCCACCTCGTCCGCGTGGTCGGCGCCGTCGACGGTGGTGCTGATCAGGACCATGCGCTCATCGTTCGCCGCGCCGGGACGGCACACATCCCCCGGGTAGCTAGGCCCGGTTGAGGCGGGCGAAGCGGCCGGCCCGGGAACTACCCGGATCAAGGATGTGGCGGCGGCCGGGATCACCGAGCGTGTTCCTGGTGGCGACAAGACCAGGCAGGTTCGGCCTGCTCGCGATGCTGCTGGCGGCCATGCTCTGGTTCGCTCCGGCGGCCCGGGCCGAGGGAGTGCCGATCGGCGGGCTCGGCCCCGGGGGTTTCGCCGACGCCTACGACCTGCACC
>DAIOWL010000627.1:0-312 GCA_036758545.1 Streptosporangiaceae bacterium
AGCGCACCGGCGCCGCCGGGCTGGCCGCCGAGGTGAAGCGGGAGCTGCTCGCGGCCGGCGCCAGGCCCCGGCGGACCGCCCTGACCGGCCCGGACGCGCTGACCGCGGGCGAGCGCCGGGTCGCCGCCCTGGCGGCCGACGGCCTATCCAACCGGCAGATCGCCGAGCACCTGTTCGTCACCCAGGCCACGGTCGAGACCCACCTGCGCCACGCCTTCCGCAAGCTCAACATCACCTCCCGCGCCGAACTCCCCGCCACCCTGAACGGCTAACTCGGCGACCTCGGCGGTGCGGGCGGTCCGGCTGAGCGCT
>DAIOWL010000627.1:322-4676 GCA_036758545.1 Streptosporangiaceae bacterium
CCTTCCGCAAGCTCAACATCACCTCCCGCGCCAGCCTCCCCGCCAGTCTGCTCTAGCCGCCGGGCTCGACTGATTCGGCGACCTCGGCGGTACGGGCGGTCCGGCTGAGCGCGCCGGCCCCGGCGACCCGGGCCGCCAGGATCACCGGGATCAGCGTGAGCACGATGACGACCGAGACGACCGCGTTCACCTCGGGCAGCTGCTGGCCCAGCCGGATCGCGCCGAAGATCCACAGCGGCAGCGTGTTCTGCGCGCCCGCGGTGAACACGGTCACGATGACCTCGTCGAAGGACAGGGCGAAGGCCAGCAGCGCGCCGGAGACGAGCGCGGTCGCGCTCAGCGGCAGCGTGATGTAGCGCAGCGTCTGCCAGCCCCGAGCGCCGAGATCCTGGGACGCCTCGGCCAGCGAGCCCGGGGTCCGGCGCAGCCGGGCGATCAGGTTGTTGTACACGACCACGATGCAGAACGTGGTGTGCCCGATGACGATCGTGATCGTGCCGAGCTGCAGCCCGGTGAACGAGAAGAATGAGTTCAGCGCGATTCCGGTGATGATGCCGGGCAGTGCCAGCGGCAGCACCAGCAGGAACGAGATCGCCTCCCGGCCGAAGAACGCGAAGTTGTGCAGCGCGTATGCGGTCGCCGAGCCGAGCGCCAGGGCCAGCGCGGTCGCGATCAGCCCGACCCGCAGCGACAGCAGGAACGCGCTGCGCACCTGGGAGTCGTGCCACGCCACCGAGAACCAGTGCAGCGTGAAGCCGGAGATCGGCCAGCTCTCGATGTTCGAGGAGTTGAACGCGTACAGCACGATGAGCACGATCGGGATGAACAGGAACGCCAGGACGAGGGCGACCCAGATCCGCAGCCCGGCGCGCAGCCACCGCGACTCCATAACCTAGATCGCCTCGAACGCGCCCAGCGCCCGCGCGCCGAGCAGGTAGGCGGCCATGATCACGATCGGCACCATCGCCATCGCGGCGGCGAACGGCACGTTGTTCGCGATGCCGATGTTGGAGTAGATGATGTTGCCGATGAAGTTCGCGCTGGTCCCGCCGACCAGCAGCGGGGTGATGTAATCCCCGAGCGTCAGCGAGAAGGTGAAGATCGACCCGGCCACGATGCCGGGCAGCGCCAGCGGCAGCAGCACCGACCGCGTGGTCCGCCAGGTCCGCCCGCCCAGGTCCTGCGACGCCTCGATCAGGGAGGGCGGGATCCGCTCCAGGGCCGCGTAAACGGGGATGATCATGAACGGCAGCCACAGGTAGCAGAACACCACGAACACGGCCCAGTTGGTGTAGATCAGGTGCACGTTCAGCACCGAGTCGAGCACTCCGCCCTTGGTGAAGATCAGCAGCCAGGAGTAGACCTTGGCCAGGTACGAAGCCCACAGCGGCAGCAGGATCGCGACGAACAGCGCCGTCCGGGCCCGGGGCGAGGCGACCCGGGCCATGAAGTAGGCGAACGGGAACGCGATCACCGCGTCGGTCACGGTGACCGCGGCCGCTATCCCCACCGTCCGGGCGATGATGCCGCGGTACGCCGGGCTGGTGAAGATCGTCTGGAAGTTGTTGAGGGTCCAGACCCGTTCGATGTTGGTGGTGAACGGGTTGATCTGCCAGAACGCCGTGATCAGCAGGACGACCAGGGCGGCCAGGTAGAGCAGCACGAACCAGGCCAGCGGCGGGGTGAGCAGGAGGGTGGCCCGCGCCCACGGCCGGCGCCAGAGCGTAGCCGCGGCGCGGGATCGCCAGCTAACCCCTATTTGACCTGCGTGTTCCACGCAGACACCCACTGGGCGTAGGGCACGCATTTGTTCTGGCCGTTGTCACACGTCGCCAGCGGCGTCTTCCACAGGCTGATCGAGTCGAGGTAGCTGGCCGGCGCGTTGGCGTGGTACTCCGCGCACGACCCCGCCTGCAGCTTGTTCATGTACGGGCAGGCGAGCTTGTTGTCAGGCGTCTCGCCGTAGGTGACCGCCTGCAGCGCCTGGACCTGCGGCGTGCTGATGTACTGCATCCACTTGTAGGCGCAGTTCATATGGGGTGCCTTGGCCGCGAGCATCCAGGTGTCCGCCCAGCCGGTCGCCCCCTCGCTCGGCACCACGGAACCGATCGAGAACTTGTCCGCCTTCAGCGTGCTGACCTGGTAGGGCCACCCCGCGCCGACGGTCGCGTTGCCGTTCTTGAAGTCGAAGATCTCCTGGGAGGCCAGGCTCCAGTACTTCTCGATCAGCGGCTTCTGGGTGGCCAGCAGGCTCACCGCCGCCTGGAACTGCGGCTGGGTCAGCTCGTACGGGTCGGTGATGCCCAGCGACGGCTTGGTGGTCTTGAGGTACAGCGCCGCGTCGGCGATCTGGATCGGGTTGTCCGGCACCGTCACCTGACCCTTGTACTTCGGGTCGTAGATGACGTTCCACGACGACGGGGCGGTCGGGAAGTCCTTGGTGTTGTACATCAGCACGTTCGGGCCCCACTGCAGCGAGACCCCGTAGTGCACGCCGTTGATCGTGTTGAACGGCGGGGACTGGAACGCGGGGTAGAAGTCCTTCCAGCTCGGGATCAGCTTGACGTTCACCGGGTGCGCGTCGCCCGCGTACAGGATGCGCAGGTCGGCGTCGCCCGAGGAGGACACCATGTCGTACTGGCCGCCGCCGCCGTTCTTCATCAGCGCGACCATCTCGTCCGAACTGCCCGCGTACTTCGCGTTCACCTGGCAGCCGGTCTGCTGCTCGAACGGCTTGACCCACTTGGGATCGAGGTAGCCCTCCCAGGCGATGAGGTTGAGCTGGCCCTCGCCCTTGCCGACCGTCTGCAGCACCGGCAGGTTCGCGGTGGGCACGGTCGCCCCGGCCACCGCGCCGCCGCCGTTCTGGGTGGCGCTGTTCTGGGTAGCGCCGCCTCCGCCGCTGCTGGAACTGCCGCTGCTGCCGCAGCCGGCCGCGATCACCGACACGACTGCGAGCCCGATCGCTATCGTCAGCGGGCGTCTGCGCCCGCCGGTTCTCTGCCTAGTCATGAGTGCCCTCCCCTGAAGGGATCGTGAATGCCTGCTCCGGCCGCCACGCGAGCCGCACCTGGCGGCCCTCGCTCAGCCCGTCGCCGGAGGACGGTGCCTCGGTGTTCTGCCGGCTCACCACGAGTTCGCCGCCGCCGTCCAGGTCCACGACGTAGCGGGTGAGCACGCCGGCGTAGATGACGCCGGAGATCCGGCCGGGCTCGGCGTGCGTGCCCGGCGGGTCCGGCTCGTCGCCGGCCAGCAGGGTGATCTTCTCCGGCCGCACGGTGATCGTGTGGCCGTCCCGCTGGATCAGGTTGGAGACGCCGATGAACCCGGCCACGAACGGGGTCCGCGGCCGCTCGTACACCTCGGCGGGCCCGCCGATCTGCTCGATCCGGCCGCCGCTGAGCACCGCGATGCGGTCGCTCATCGTCAGCGCCTCTTCCTGGTCGTGCGTGACGTAGACGAACGTGATGCTGACCTCGCGCTGCACCCGCTGCAGCTCGAGCTGCATCTCCTGGCGGAGCTTGAGGTCCAGCGCGCCGAGCGGCTCGTCCAGCAGCAGCACGCTGGGCTCGTTCACGATGGCCCGGGCCAATGCGACGCGCTGACGCTGGCCGCCGGACAGCTGGGCCGTCTTGCGGCCGCCGAGCCCGGGCAGCCGGACCATCTCCAGCGCCTGGTCCACCTTTGCCCGCCGCTCCGCCTTGGCCACGTGGCGCACCCGCAGCCCGTACTCGATGTTCTCCGCCACGGTCATGTGCGGGAACAGCGCGTAGTCCTGGAACACGGTGTTGACGTCCCGGGCGTACGGCGGCACCCGGGTGACGTCGCGGCCGGCGAGCTCGATCCGCCCGGCGTCCGGCCGCTCGAACCCGGCGATCAGCCGGAGCAGCGTGGTCTTGCCCGACCCGGACGGCCCGAGCAGGGTGAAGAACTCCCCGGCCCGCACCACCAGGTCGACATCCGCGAGCGCGGTCACGTCACCATAGCGCTTGCGTAGCCCGAAGACATGGATGGCTGACGCCGCGGCGGCCGGATCACCTGCAGCGGCGGGCTGCGCGGGGCCCGGAACCGTAATCATTCGGCTCGTTGTACCACGGTTCAGCCGGGACCCGCAATGAGGCTCTAACCTGGACTTCATGGAGTGGACGGGACAGGTATACGCCGACAGCCCGGTGGCGGCGGTCCAGATTCTCATCGCCGCCCCGCCCGAACGGGTGTGGGACCTGGTCAGCGAGATCGAGCTGATGGCCGAGCTGAGCTCTGAACTGCAGGAGGTGGCCTGGCTGGACGGAGGCCCGGAGACGACCGGCCCGGCCGTCGGCCGCCGGTTCACCGGCCGCAACGCCCACCCGGC
>DAIOWL010000628.1:0-1193 GCA_036758545.1 Streptosporangiaceae bacterium
CATGTCCCGGGCCAGCCGGAGCCTTTCCTCGTTCGTGGCCAGCTTGGCGACCGTCCCGCGAGCTTGGTCCAGCTGGTGCATCAGGCTGATCTGCGTCCGGAACCCCAGCATGGCCAGGCCGATGAGCAGGACGGGCAGCAGGACGGCCAGGGTGGTGCCCAGGTCGAGGTGGGTGATCCAGCAGAACAGCAGGTAGCAGCCGGTGATGGCGAAGACGCCGAAGGAGGCCCGGCGGCTGCCGAAGGCCGAGGTGAGTACGAAGCCGGCCGCGGCGGACACGTAGATCCACAGTGGCGTCCAGTTCTTGCCGTACACCAGGCAGGCCACCGAGGCCAGCACGGCAAGGGCGCCGAGCCCGTAGAGGGCCAGCCGCGGCCGCGACTCGCAGAGAAACAGGACGGGCAGGTAGATGGCGCAGAAGGCGATCGTGATGATGATGCCGCCGGCGATCCACGCCGCCCCCTGATGGTGGAACAGGTCCGAGACCGGCTGGATCAGGTAGGCGAGCCAGACGCCGGAGAAGAAGTAGCGCCACCGGCTGCTGCCGGTGCCGGGCACGTGACGATCGCTGAGCATGCTGGTGAGCGGTCCCGGCTCGGTCCAGTCCTGGCCGGCTCGGCTGGCTTGCTCGTTCTGGTCCGGCTGGGCCGCCTCGTTCCTGACGGCGTCGGTGGGTCTTGTCGCCATCGCAGCCTCACCTCCCTTCTATGCTGCCACGTTTTCCGTGGATTACCCGCTCGTGGTGCCCGGCCGAGCCCCCGATGGCCGGCCGGGCACCGCCCGCGGGAATCAGGGTTTCAGACGGACTCGGCGGTGGACCGCACCGCGACCGTGGCCAGGGCGACGAAGATGCCGAGCCAGACCACCAGGCCGATGGCCAGGCCGACCGGCACCGCGGCACCGGCGATCACGTCGCTGCCGATCTTCACGGCCTCGTAGGTCGGGGTGAAACTGCCGACGTGGCCGAGGAAACCGCTCAGCGGGAACCACAGGCCGCCGAGGATGGCGAAGATGAAGTAGATGATCAGGGTGATCGGCTGGACCTGCTCCGGCGCGAACCGGTAGCCGATGGCCACGGCCAGCGCCGCGAAGATCGTCGAGCCGAACCAGACGGTCACCGCGATGACCGGCCACTGCCAGGCGGGCAGGTGGACGTTGCCGTAGAAGCGGCCGAGCAGCAGCACGAGCACGAT
>DAIOWL010000628.1:1293-2696 GCA_036758545.1 Streptosporangiaceae bacterium
GTGAGGGCCAGTGTGCCGGCCATGTCAGTTCGTCTCCCCTGTTGAGTGTCCGTTGGCCGCGTCGTCTTCCGCGGTGATGGCGAGGAAGGCCTGCTCGAGGCCGAGGCTGGTGACCTCGATCTCGCTCGGCCGGTAGCCCGCGTCGAGGACGGCGTAGAGCGTGGCGTCCGAGTCGCTCGACTGGATCTGCACCACGTCGTGCCGGACCTCGAGGTTCACCAGCCCGGGCAGGCCGAGCAGGAAGGGCTCGTCCACCTTGTCCAGGCGGAAGGAGAGCCGCCTGGCCCCGGCCCGCGCCTTGATCTCGGCGGGCGTGCCGTCGGCGAGCAGCCGGCCCCGGTTGATGACCAGGATCCGGTCCGCCGCCTGGTCGGCCTCCTCCAGGTAGTGCGTGGCGAACAGGAGCGTGCGCCCCGCGGCCACCTCTTCCTTCATGCTGTTCCAGAACAGCCGGCGGGTCTCCACGTCCATGGCCGCGGTCGGCTCGTCCAGCACGATCAGCTCGGACTTGCCGCAGATGGCCAGCGCGAACCGGACCCGCTGGGTCTGGCCGCCGGACAGCCGGTCCACCCGCTGGTCGGCGAACTGGGCGATGCCGGCCCGCTTGAGCGTGGTCGCCACCGGCTCCGGGTTCGGGTGCAGCTTGGTCACGAGCTCGACCAGCTCGCGCACCGTCACCTCGGGCATCAGCCCGCCGGACTGGAGCATGGCGCCGACCCGGCCGGACTTCACCCCGTGGTACGGGTCATCGCCGAACATCCTGATCCGCCCGCTGGTGGGCTTGCGCAGCGCGAGCAGCATGTCCAGCGAGGTGGACTTGCCCGCCCCGTTCGGCCCGAGCAGGGCGACGGTCTCGCCCGCGCGCAGGTCGAGGGTCAGCCCGTCGACGGCCCGCAGCCGTCCGTAGACCTTGGTTACGTTCTCGAACGAGACCACCGGACCGCTGTGGCGGCTACCCCGGTGGCCGCTGTGGTCCGCGGTCGCGGTCGCGGCCCCGTAACCCGTCTCGTACTGGCTCATGTAGTTCCCCTGTTTCAGCATCTGTGTCAGCTTCTTGCTTCGTCTGGCCGGTGTCTCCGGCGCTTGACCCCCAGCGCTCCCAATACCACCATCTGGGGCGGCCGGCCAGGTAGTGCCGTCCCTCAGGAACCTCCCATGACATGCGTCATCCCTGATGCGGTGACACGCCCGGTTCGGAGCCGGCGAGGGTCGGTGACGGGTTGTTCTCCAAATCCCGCTGACCTCAGCTTTCACAACTGCATCCAGGCACACCCCACCTAAGGGGGGGTTGTGTGCCCCGACCCCCAGTAGGCGGGGGTAAGGGCACACGACCCCCGGGCGCCCGCGCTTGCTGAAGACCCGATCGCCCCGGTCGGCACACCCGTCACAGCAGCACCGGCGGC
>DAIOWL010000628.1:2796-4673 GCA_036758545.1 Streptosporangiaceae bacterium
CTGGGGCGCTGTCCGGTTAGCGGCCTACGGCGTAGCCCTGCATGCCGCGGGCGTTGGCGGCGGCGTAGAGGATGCCGTCGCGGCGGGCTACCGCGCTGATCCGGCCCAGGGACCAGGCCGGGCGGACGTTGACCAGGTGGCCGCGGCGGCGGAGGTCCTCGATCACCGGGTCGCCGATCCGCGACTCGACGTCCAGGGCCAGGGGCTGGGCCTGGCGCGGGTAGAACGACGACGGCATGTGCGCGGAGTGGAACGCCGGGAAGTCGATCGCCTGCTGCAGGTTCATGCCGAACGTCAGGTGGTTGAGGAAGAACAGCAGGGACCACTGATCCTGCTGGTCGCCGCCTGGCGTGCCGAACGCAAGGTACGGCTCGCGGTCCCGCAGCGCCAGGCTCGGGCTGAGCGTGGTGCGCGGCCGCTTGCCCGGCGCGAGGGTGGCGGGCAGCCCGGGGGTGAGGGTGAACATCTGCGCCCGGGTGCCGAGGCAGAAGCCGAGGCCGGGGATGACCGGCGAGGACTGCAGCCAGCCGCCGCTCGGCGTGGCGGACACCATGTTGCCGAACCGGTCGGCCACGTCGAGGTGGCAGGTGTCCCCGGCCCGGTGGCTCGACGCGGTCTTCGGGTCCGGCCCGCTGGTCCGCATCGTCGGCTCCCCCGTGCCCGGGTCCAGCAGCCGCGCCGGCGGCTCCACGTCCATGACCGGCGACACGCTTCCGTCGTCGCCGGTGCCCGTGAACGCGGCGGTGACGAAGTCCGGCAGCCGGGGCGGCCGTCCGTCCGGGGCGCCCGGGCGCAGCCCGGCTGACGCCTCCGGTCCCAGCAGGCGGCGCCGCTCGTCGGCGTACCCGGCGGACAACAGCGCCTTGACCGGCACGTCGGCGAAGTCGGGGTCGCCGTACCAGGCTTCCCGGTCGGCGAACGCGAGCTTGCCGCATTCGGTCACCGTGTGCACGAAGTCCGCGGTGCCCGGGCCCATGGCCGCCAGGTCGAAGCCGTCGAGCAGCGCGAGCTGCTGCAGGAACACCGGGCCCTGCCCCCACGGCCTGGTCTTGCACACGGTCAGCCCGCCGAAGTCATAGGTCAGCGGCTCCTCGAGCCGCGGGTGCCAGCCGGCCAGGTCGGTATAGGACAGCAGCCCGCGGTGCGGCTCGCCGGTCACGTCCATGACCTCGGCGGACGCGAGGTAGACCGCGATGGCCTCGGCCACGAAACCCTCGTAGTAGGCCCGCCTGGCCGCCTCGATCTGCTCGTCGCGGTCCTGGCTGGCCGCTTCGGCCTCGTCCAGGATGCGCTGGTAGGTGGCGGCCAGCGCGGGGTTGGCGAACCGCGAGCCGGGCGCGGGGACGGCCCCGCCGGGCAGGTAGACCTCGGCCGAGCTGGGCCAGTGATCACGGAACAGCTCGGCCACGCTGGCGATCCCCCAGCTGATCGCGGGCACGAGCGGGTATCCGCTGGCCGCGTAGCCGATCGCGTAGCCCATCACGTCCCGCAGCCGGAGCGAGCCGAACTCCCTCAGCATCAGCATCCAGGCCCCGAACGAGCCGGGCACGCAGGCGGCGAGCAGCCCGCTGCCGGGCACCAGGTCGAGCCCGAGGCCGGCGAAGGCCTCCAGCGTGGCGGCGGCGGGGGCGGTCCCCTGGCCGCAGAGCACGAAGGTCTCGCCGCGGCCGGCGTGGTGGGCGATGACCGGGACTTCGCCGCCCGGGCCGTTCAGGTGCGGCTCGACCACCTGCAGCACCAGTCCGGTGGCGACGGCCGCGTCGAACGCGTTGCCGCCGTGCTCCAGCACCGCCATCCCGGCCGCCGAGGCGAGCCAGTGCGTCGAGGCCACCATGCCGAACGTGCCCGCGAGTTCCGGCCTGGTCGTGAATCCGGGA
>DAIOWL010000629.1:0-2327 GCA_036758545.1 Streptosporangiaceae bacterium
CACGTGGAAGTCGACCGGCCGCCGCCCGATCGGGTCGCCGCCGACCAGCGGCACGAACGCCTCCCCGGTCCGGTGCAGCAGCGGCCCGAGCATCAGGATCGGGATCCGGTTCAGCCCGGTGAACGCCTCGGGTACCCGCGACTGCACGGTTCCGTTCGGCGCCACGGTGACGTCACCGCCGGACCGGCTGACCTGGTACCCGATGGCTTCCAGCATCGCGGCCGTGATCTCGACGTCGCCGACCTCCGGCGCGTTCCTGATCGTGCTCGGCCCGTCGCCCAGCATCGCCGCGACCATGTGCTTGGTCACCGCGTTCTTCGACCCGCGCACCTGGATATCGCCGCGCAGTGCCCCGGACGGTTCCACCTGCCACGTTTCGGTCACGCAGACCACTGTAGGCGCGGCGCCCGCCCGATCAGGGCCACTTCGCGCCGCGTGGCGGAACAGGTAACAGTGAGAAAACTCTCGTAACGGACGGCATGCGGGTGCGCTAGTTTGGTTCGGCCCGGGGGGGATCTGGGCGGCTATGGCCTGGCGCGCGGTCTCCCCCTGAACTCGTTGTTGACTAAGGAGAACGATGGCCGCCACGCTGCACGAGATCTTGCTCACGCCCGACACTAAACCGCAGGTCACCGCGGATTGCATGACGCTGATCAAGCAGGAGGTCTCGACCAAGTCCGGGGTCTCCGGCACCACGGTCAAGCTGGCCTACAAGACGGTGAACGCCTTCGCGTCGGGTTACGTGCAGTCGATGGTGGAGACCCTGCTCCCGGACATGATCGGCAAGCTCGAGCCGTACTGGGCGGACTTCAGCACTTCCGGCGCCGGCGACTTCGGCGACTACCTGGTCAAGCGCGGCGACGAGGTGTCCGAGTCGCTGCTGTCGGTGACCGACGCGCGGGCGGCGGCCTCCGACCGGCCCACGATCATCAAGGCCTACCGCAGCGTCCGCGGCAACGCCGCCAAGCACGTCACGGCCGCGCTGCCGGCCGTCGGCGCCCTTGTGCAGAAGTACGCGGGCTGACCGCCTGTCTACCTGACCCGAACGTCGCCGAGCGGATCCGGTTCCGCCAGCACCGGATCCGGGTTCGCCAGCGCCGGGACCGGCTCCGGCTCCCGCTTCCCGAGACCGTGCTGCCTCGGCCGCGCGACGGCCAGCCAGTACGCCGCGCCGGCCACCAGGATGCCGCCCATGACGAAGCCCAGCGGGTAGGTCGGCACGCCCACGTACTTCAGCCCGGACGCGAAGATCACGAACGTGATGGCCGGCCTGATGTACTTGTCCGGCGCCCGGGAGGAGAGCAGCGAGCCGACCAGCACCGCGGGCACGCTGCCGACGATGATCGACGCGGTGACGCCGAACTCCACGTGCCCGAACGTCAGCGCGCCGAGCGCCGCTGCCGCGGTGAGCGGGACCGCCTGGGTCAGGTCGGTGCCGACCAGCTGGCCCGCTGACAGCAGGGGGTAGGTGAACAGCAGCAGGATGATCATCAGCGATCCGGCGCCGACCGAGGTGATGCCGACGATCAGGCCGCCGATCATGCCGATCACCACGGTCGGGACCGGGCGCAGCGTGACCTCCCGGATCGCGCCGGTGCGCGCCCGCCCCGACCGCCGGTCCAGCACGTAGCGGAACACCATGGCCGACGCCCCGACCAGCAGCGCCGCGCCCAGCGCGATCTCCACGTTCTGCTGGCCGGCCTTGCTGCCGCCCATCTCGCGCAGCAGGAACGAGCCGAGGAACGCCATCGGCACCGAGCCGAGCGTCATCAGCCCGACCATGCGCAGGTTCACCGTGCCCTTGTGCAGGTGAACGGCGGCGCCGACGGGCCGCATCACCACCGCCGCGACCAGGTCGCTGGAGATGGCCGCGGCCGGCTTGACCGAGAACAGCAAGATGAGCATCGGCGTCATCAGCGCGCCGCCGCCGGCGCCGGTCAGCCCGACCAGCAACCCCACCACCGCGCTACCGAGGACGACATACAGGCTCAGGCCCATCCGTTGCTCCATTCGTCACGTCCCGCCGAACGCCACATTCCCTACTACCTTAATTTACAACTGGGCAATGTAGGAAACATATGTAACGGCCCAGTTCGTTTGGTCCGAACGGGCCGGGTACCCGTTCCACCGCCGGCTAATCCGGGTAGACAGGCTGACGTGGACAAACTCCAGGCGTACCGGGGCAAGCGAGATGCCGCCCGGACGCCTGAGCCCGTGCCCGCCGAGTCTGCTGCCGCAACGGAGAACCCGGACGGCGGCATGTTCGTGATCCAGGAACACCACGCCAGGCGGCTGCACTGGGATGTCAGGCTGGAGCGCGACGGGGT
>DAIOWL010000629.1:2337-4662 GCA_036758545.1 Streptosporangiaceae bacterium
CCCGCCGGAGGCACCAGGCGGGACGGGCCCCGGCGGTGAACCCGCCGGGATCTTCGTGGTGCAGGAGCACCACGCACGCCGGCTGCACTGGGACGTCAGGCTGGAGCGCGACGGGGTGCTGGTGTCCTGGGCGGTGCCGAAGGGGGTGCCGGACGACCCGGCCGTGAACCACCTGGCCGTGCACACCGAGGACCACCCGCTCGAATACGGGAGCTTCGAGGGGGAGATCCCGCGGGGGCAGTACGGGGCCGGCTCGATGACGATCTGGGATCACGGCCGCTACGAGACGCTGAAGTGGGCGAAGGACGAGGTCAAGATCAGGCTGCACGGGCAACGGGTCACTGGGGGGTACACGTTGTTCCAGACCGGGGGGAAGCAGTGGATGATGCACCGGGAGCGCCAGCCGCTCCCGCCAGGGCTGCGGCCGATGCTGGCCGCGCTGTGGAGCACGCCACCGCCGGACGACGGGAAATGGGCGCTGGAGATGAAGTGGGACGGGGTGCGCGCGCTGGCCTTCGTCGAGCGCGGCCAGGTCCGGCTCATGTCGAGGACCGAACGGGACATCACCGTCGCCTATCCCGAGCTGACCGGCCTGGGCCACGCGACGAACCATAAACAGCTGCTGCTGGACGGGGAGATCGTGGTGTTCGGCGAGGGCGGCTGGCCCGAGTTCGAGGCGCTGCAGTCCCGGATGCACGTCAGCGACGCCTCCCAGGCCCGGCTGCTGGCCGGCCAGAACCCGGTCACCTACCTGGTCTTCGACCTGCTCCAGCTGGACGGCAGGCCGCTGCTCGACCTGGAGTACCGGTATCGCCGTGCGCTGCTGGACGAGCTGGGCCTGGCCGGGCCGAACTGGCAGACTCCGCCCTCCTTCCCCGGCGAGGACTTCGAGGCGGTGCGGGCCGTCTCGGCCGAGCATCACATGGAAGGCGTCGTGGCCAAGCGCCTGGACTCGCGGTACCTGGCCGGCACCAGGACCGACAACTGGCGCAAGATCAAGAACCACCAGAGCCAGGAGGTCGTCGTGGCCGGCTACAAGCCGGGCAAGGGCAACCGGACCGGCCAGGTCGGGTCGCTGCTGATCGGGGTGAACGACGACTCCGGGCTGATCTACGCCGGGCACGTCGGCACCGGCTTCAGCGTCGAGACGCTGCGCACGCTGAGCCAGCGGCTGGAGCCGCTGCGCCGCCCGGACTCGCCGTTCGACGGGCCGGTGCCGCCCGAGCATGCCCGCACCGCGGTCTGGGTAGAGCCCCGGCTGGTGATCGAGGTGGCCTTCGACCGGTGGACCCGGGCGGGCCGGATGCGTGCCCCGGTCTACAAGGGCCTGCGCGACGACATTAACCCGGAGGACGTGACCCGTGAGTGAGCACCGTGAGCCCTGACGTGAAGGTCCCGGTCGAGGTGGACGGGCGGACGCTGACGCTGACCAACCTGGGCAAGGTGCTGTACCCGGACAGCGGCTTCACCAAGGCCGAAGTCCTCGACTACTACCAGCGGGTGGCGCCGGCCCTGCTGCCGCACATCGCGGGCCGGCCGCTGACGCTCAAGCGCTACCCCGAGGGGGTCGACGGCGAGGCCTTCTTCCAGAAGCACGTCACCGCGCACCGCCCGGACTGGATCCGCACCGCCACGGTCGAGTCGGACAGCTCCCGGGCCCGCGGCACCACCGTCACCTACCTGGTCGTGGACGACCTGCCCGCGCTGATCTGGGCGGCCAACCTGGCCGGCCTCGAGCTGCACGTGCCGATGTGGCGGGTGCCGCACGTGCGCGAGCCCGACCTGCTGGTCTTCGACCTCGACCCGGGCGCCCCGGCCAACGTGGTCGACTGCTGCCGGGTGGCCGAGGCGCTGCGCCCCATGCTGGAGGCGGACGGCCTGACGCCGCTGGCCAAGACCTCCGGCGGCAAGGGCCTGCAGCTGTACGCGGCGATCTCCGGGGTGACCTCCGACGAGGCCAGCAACCAGGCCAGGTCCTACGCCGAACGACTCGAGCGCGAGCAGCCCCGCCTCGCGGTGTCCCGGATGACCAGGTCGCTGCGCACCGGCAAGGTGCTCATCGACTGGAGCCAGAACAACGGCTCCAAGACCACCGTCGCCCCCTACTCGCTGCGCGCCCGCCAGTTCCCCACCGTCTCCACCCCCGTCACCTGGGACGAGGTGGAAGCCTGCCGCCAGCCCCCGGACCTGTTCTTCACCGCCCCAGACACCCTCACCCGCGTAACCGCCCACGGCGACCTCTTCGCCCCCCTCCTGTCCCTCTTAGCCCTCCACGTCGCGGTCCAGCGCGGCCAGCGCGCGGACCTGGTGCGGCCACAGCGGGCG
>DAIOWL010000630.1:0-4649 GCA_036758545.1 Streptosporangiaceae bacterium
CCCTCGGCAGCGTCTCGACCCGCACCACCGTCGTCCTCAGCACCCCCTACGAGAATCGCCCCCCCGACATCTGACCCCACGGCCGCGGGCACTGGGAGCAGCCTCCATTGCGATGCGGGTAGCGTCGGTCCGTCAGGAACGGCCCATCATTATCATCGGCCCCCAACGCGAGGAGCGGCCATGAACGAGGGCGATTATTGGACCATCTTGCTCATTGACGCGGCCGCACCCGGCGACTGGCACTTCCTGGACAATGGGTCTGATCCCCTCTGCGAAGCGGTGCTGACCGACACCCCCGCGGACTGGGCGCACCAGTGAATCCCAGCTCCGTGAGCTCGGCCTCACGTCCCGAGTGCGATAAAGGCGTACGCCGTCGATCGGGCCACGGAATCGTCGCTGACCACGCGCCGGGCGAGGGTGAGGGCCTCAGCCAGCCCGGCCCCGGCCCGCAGATGGTCGTGAAGGGCGGTCATGAGGGGGACCGTAGCGGGGTCGTTGACCGGGACTACGCTGGCCACCACGCCGGCGGAGCCAAGGGAGATCAGGGCGCTGACCAGTCCCAGGAGCTCATCGGCTCCGACCGATACGCCGACGGCCGAATTGCAACTGGACAGGACGACACGATAAGGAGCTCGCTTCAGGCGCTCCAGGTCGTACACCGTCAGCGGCCCGTCGTCGAGCTCGATCGCGGAGAACAGCGGACTGTCACTTCGGAACGTGCCGTGCGCCGCCACGTGGACCAACCACGCGCCGTCGATGGCGGCCATCACCTGCTCCGCCGCCGCGCTGCCACCGGCCAGAACGACGGCGTCGCCATATTGCGCCGCCAGGTGCCGGACCTCCGCGTCGCCCGTGATCAGCCTTGGCCCACCCACCAGGACCACTTTTTCCTCCTCCGGCCGGACCGCGCGGCGCGCCCGCAGCCACGCCGAAGCCGAGGGCGCGACGGCCGTCGCCCGGTCCCGCAGGGTAGGCATCAAGCCCCACGGGACAGCGTGCAGCTTTCCGGTTGGCACCACGACCACCGGGCCGCCGCGAAGCAGGCGTATCGACTCGCCAAGCAGGTTTGTCTCGAGGCGGCGACCGATTTCGGTCAGGTCACGCCGGAACGTCCCGCGGCCGGAAGCCTCGCGCCGCAGCGCCAACAGCGCATGGGCCAGCCAGTACACCGCTTCCTTGGTCGGGCCTACGTGCACCAGGTGCAGCCGCTTCCCGGTGAGGACAACAGCGTAGAGCTGGCCGTCTACGTCAGTGAGCTCAAGCAGATCGGTGTCGCCCAGCTGCTCCAGCAGGTCAGCGGTGACGAAGGGTTCGGCATTGCCCGCCGCCAGCGCCGGGGTCTGCAGGACGCGCTGGCGCACGAGGGCTTCGAGCCGGCGGCGTTCACGCTGCATCGTGAGCGTCGCACTGCGGCTGGCGGGGACGCCGTCCAGGCGCGCGGCGACATTGCGCAGGGCGGCGAGGTCAGCCACCAGGGCGCTGTCTGCGGGAGGGCGCACCGGGGACACACGGAGCACCGTGGCCCGCCAGCGCTCGCTCCATTCCAGAAACAGCCGGGCGTTCCCGCGGCGCAGGGCGTGCCGCAGCACAATGTCCGCCAGCTCGGCGCCCTGGGCGGTGGCCACCGTCCGCAGCTCGGTGGCTCCGAGCGTCTGCAGGTGCAGGTCGAGCAGGTCCAGGCCGCGGCCGCACGCGGCCAGCATGCCCCGCCAGCGCCCCTCCGCCTCGAACCAGGTCGCCTGGGCCAGCCAGCCGGCACTGCGGGTGCGCAGCTGGCCGCGGTGCCGGGCGGCCGCTGCGGATCGCAGGTGGCGGCCGGCCTCATCACGCCGACCGCAAGCCAGGGCCAGCCGGCCGGTGAGCAGGTGAGCGTCGACCGCACGCACGGCATCCAGCTCATCCAGCCGCGCGGTCACCCGGCGGGCCGCTCGCAGCAGGGACGCGGAGCGATTCTCGCCCTCAGCGAACCGGCAGAGCAGCAGGACCAGCTCCGCCCGCGCCGCCCACCACGGGCGCTGCTGGCGGCGGAACAGCCGCAAGGCTTCGGTACTGCGATCCTGCGCGAGGCTCAGATCATCGGTCGCGGCGGCGGCCAAGGCGGAGGAATACAGCAACTCGGCGCGCTTCGCCGCCGGGCCGTGGTCACGCTCGATCGTGGACACCGCCGAGTCGACCTCGCGCAGGGCATCCCGGGCCAGGCCGGCGGCGAGCAGCACCGTGCACTTGTCGACGAACAGCTCGGCCTCGAAGATTCCCAGCTGGTCGAACAGGGTTTGCGCATGGTCGAGGTGGGCGAGCGCGGTCGGGAGATCGCCACGGGCATGCGCCGCTACTCCGCGTTCCTGGCGCACCATCGCGTACTCCATGTGCTGGCCGCACGTGGCCCACAGCGTCTCGACCCGGGCATAGTCCCGGTCGGCCCGCTCGATGTCGCCCAGGGCGAGATATGCTGCTGCCCGGTGGTGCAGAGCACGCGCTTCCCAGACCAGGTCGCCTCCGCCAGACAGCAGGTCGACCGCTGCCTGCGCATCCCGCAGAGCCTCGGCATTGCGGCCCAGGACCCAGCCAGATCAACCTGATCCTGGACAACCTTCCTGGCGCCGCCGCGTACCCCGCTCCCGATCGGTGGGGCGATGTCGACGACGTGGATTTCCTCTACCGCCAGGACACAGTCCTCTGTCGTGAGCAGCACGCGGATCGCGTCGCCGACGCGATCGCGCGGATCCTCGACGAGGTGGGTTACGGAGAGGCACCCGAGGGCGACGCGCGGCAGATCCGGCGCGAGCGGGTCAGAGGCACGAGGGGAGTAATTCGCCTCACACTGCCGGCCACCGGGACACTAGTACCAGCCATTCTCGACCGCCTCGACCAGGAACTCGGAGAGAGGCTGGCCACCCCGGACCACGTACTCTACGTGTCCCCGAAGCCGTGCCCGGCGACTGAGCCGACTGAGGTGCCGCCGGGTACCGTGGATCCCGTCCCGCCCCCCGGCTTGAACGCACGCGGCCGCCGTCCGTGCCGTGACGTCCACCGGCCCGAATGCGACGGGGACGGCGTGCTCATCAGCATCGTGGATACCGGGCTGATACCAGACCCCGCCGCAGGTCACCCCTGGCTCGCCGGGGTGCAGGGCACGGTCGAGAATCCGTATACCGTCGACAGTAGCGGCCAGACGATCATCGTTCCGTACGCCGGACACGGCACGTTCGTCGCCGGAGTCGCGCGTTGCATGGCGCCGAAGGCATCGGCCTATGTCGAGAGGGCATTCGACATCGCGGGCGCCGACTACGAGACGATGCTCCCGGCCAGCCTGGAGGACGCCCTCGACCGGAACCCGGACATCCTCGTATTCACCTTCTGCACAACGACCCGCCTCGATCAATCCCTGATGACCTTCGACGACTTCTTCGATACGCGCATCCGCTTCATGAAGGGCCTTCTCGTGCTGGCGCCGGCCGGCAACGACGGCGAGTCGCGGCCGAACTGGCCGGCCGCCTACCGCGAGGTGCTCTCGGTCGGCGCCTTGTCCGCGAACTGGCGCGATCGGGCGTACTTCAGCAACTACGGTAAGTGGGTCGATGTCTACGCGCCCGGCCAGGACCTCATCAATGCCTTCCCCGCCGGAACCTACGTGTGCACCGAGCCTCCCATCGGGCAACACCGGGAGTTTCAGGGGATGGCCAAGTGGAGCGGGACATCGTTCTCCACCCCCGTCGTCGCCGGGTTGATCGCAGCCCGGATGTCCGCGACCGGGGAGAACGCCCAGCAGGCGGCAGATTCGCTGCTGCGACTTGCTTGCAGCCAGACGATCCCCGGAGTCGGCGCCGTGCTCTACCCGGGCCAGGCCTGCGACGATGGGGAAGACAAGTACCGCGGCGACTGCGGCTGCAGCGGGCACCGTCAGCGGGCGCGCTGCGGCTGCTGCGGTGACTAAAGCGCCAATATAGGTTCTGGCCAGCCACGATGAAATGCAACTAAGTCAGGAGGGATGGCGCGGAGGCCGTCGAGCATGACGGACAGGAGCATGTCGGAGCGCTCGGGTGCTTTCTCCGTGCTCACCGTCACCCCGTGCACCAAGCGCATCACGTCCGTGGCGTCCACGTCCGGCCGGATGACACCGGCCTCCTGCGCGTTCGCCAGCAGCCGCTCGGTGGTCTGGCGCATCGCCATCCAGCAGGACGAGATCAGCTCGGACTCGATGCCGACCGCCTCGATCAGCGCGTGCGACAGGCCGCGCTTGGTCACCAGGTAGCCGGCCAGGCTGCGCATCCAGGCGCTGAAAGCCTGCCCGGGCGGCGCCGTCTCCAGCAGCGCGTCCCCTTCCCCGCAGACCGCGCCCACCTGGCTGCGGAACACGGCCGCCTGCAGGTCGAGCCGGGTGGGGAAGTGCCGGTAAAGGGTGCCGATGCCCACCCCGGCGCGCCGGGCGATGTCCTCCAGCGGCGCGTCGGCCCCCCGCTCGGCGAACGCGGCCGTAGCCGCGCCGATCAGCCGGGCGTGGTTCTGCCGCGCGTCGGCCCGCAGCTGCTCGGCGGGCCGCGGGGGTACCTGGTCAGATGCTCTGGTCATCGCCTCGAGGCTAACGGATTTAATAAGGTTGCGAAACGGAGGCTGCCTCCGTATAGTTAACCGGAGTAGACCTCCGCTTC
>DAIOWL010000631.1:0-4642 GCA_036758545.1 Streptosporangiaceae bacterium
TCATCGCGAGCTCGCGGGCGTCGTAGAGGGCCTGGGTGAACTGCTCGATCTCCACGTTCTTGCCGATGTTGCCGATCTTGCTGCCGAACTTCTGGTGTGCCACGTGGTACACGCAGGAGCCCATGACCATGCCGAGGGGCGCGTAGCCGGCCCGGATCAGCGTCCAGAAGTCCTGCCCGGACAGGTCCGAGGTGAACGGCTGGTTCTTGTTGTTACGCCAGTTGGCGACGCCGCCGCCCCCGGCGCCTTCCTCGGCCTTGACCGCGGTCCCGACCGCGATGAACTCGGCGATGTCCGCGCCGAACTCCTTCATCTCCACGTCCAGCCGGACGCCGACGATGCCGTCGGCGTGCAGCGCGTCGGCTTCGGCCTCCATCCGGCTCATCGCGAGCTCGCGGGCGTGGTACATGGCCTGGGAGAGCACGTCGAGCTCCTGGTTGCTGCCCCAGCGGCCGATCTGCAGCCCGACATGGTAGATCGAGCTGCCGAGGACCAGGCCGAGCGGCCGGAACCCGACCTCGCGGACCAGCAAGAACTCGTTGACCGACAGGTCGGAGGTGAAGATCGACCCGGGCTTGCCCGGCTCCAGCTCGGCCAGCCGCTGCATGGCATCGTGCGGAACGCCCGCGGCATCCAGATCGGTCGCGATGTTAGCCTGGTCGGTCATGGTCTCTCCTGTCAGATCCTGATCCTGGCGGCCTGGCGGCGCTGGGGGTCGAGCGACATGATGGCCAGCGTCGGTCCGCTGTGCCGCTGCTCGGAATGGGCGAACCTGGCGATCGCGGTGCCGATGGTGGTGGCCTCGACGATGTGGTCGCGGCGGCCTTCCGACACCGGGCACTCGCGCTCGCGCACGTGCATCTCCATGTCGGCGATCACCACGCCCTCGCCGCCGAGCCGCTTGACGTCGCTCTCCAGCTGCTGCCGCGCATCGTGCCTGGCGTCGTTGACGAGCTCGGTGTACCCGGTGACCTCGGCGTTCCCCGCGCCCCAGCGGGTCTGCCCGACGGTCAGCCAGTCGTCGTGCCGGGATCCGATCGAGATGCCCAGCGCGAGCCCGGCGGGCACCCAGCCCTTCATGATCAGCTTGGCGAAGTCCTGCCCGGACAGATCGGAGGTGAACGGCCGCTTCCGCCGCGAGCCGCGCTGCCGCCAGGTCGACACCGGCCCGACGCCGGGGGCGCGGATGGCGGTGCCGATCGCCTTGAACTCCAGGCCGCCGGCCGGGAACGCGCCGATGGTCAGCCGGACGCCGACCACGCCGTGCCCGCCCAGTTCTTCGCACTCGGCCGTCATCCGGTCCAGGGCCTTGTGCCGCGCCTCGTACATGGCCTGAACCAGGGGCGCGAACGAGCCCCAGCCGGCGCGCGAGGAGACCTGCGTCGTGGCCCGGGACGGCATGACCTGGCCGTAGCCCCAGGTCCCCCAGGCGCCCGGGCAGCTGTAGCCGCCGGTGTAGCCGATGTTGTAGACGCAGGCGCCCAGCATCTGGCCGACCGGCTCGAAGCCCACGCTGCGGATCGCGGCGAACTCGTCGGAGGTCAGCGCCGAGCCCCAGGTACCGCTGGCCCGGATTTCCGCCATCCGGGCTTCGGCCGCGGCCGGCAGTTCATCGCTCACGGCCCCTAGCCTAATAGAGCCTGCTAGCGCTATGACATTGCTAGTCTTTCGCGTCCCATTCGGAGTTCCGCTCCTGCACCGTTTCCAGTGCGCGGGCCGCCGCTTCCCGGGTCGGAAACGGCCCGAGCCGGTCCTTGCCCGGGGTGGGACCGTCATCGTCCTCGACGGTGTGCGTCCTGAGGCTGTACCACCATCGCTTTCCCTGTTCACTGTCCATGCACATTAGACTCGCAAAGCATGGCGACAGTGCTTCATCCGGGTCGGCTTTCGCCCACCCGCCAGGTTCCCGCGGAGATCACGCGGCCGGAGTACGTGGGCCGGAAGCGGCCCAAGACCGGCGAGCCCGACGTCAAGACGCCGGAGATCATCGAGCGGATGCGGGTGGCGGGCAAGCTGGCCGCGCAGGCGCTGGCCGAGGTGGGCGCGCACGTGGCCCCGGGCGTCACGACCGATTACCTGGACCAGGTGGGCCACGACTTCCTCGTCAGCCACGGCGCGTACCCGAGCACGCTCGGGTACCGCGGCTACCCGAAGTCCCTGTGCACGTCGCTGAACGAGGTGATCTGCCACGGGATCCCCGATGACACGCTGGTCAACGACGGCGACATCGTCAACATCGACATCACGGCCTTCATCGGCGGCGTGCACGGGGACACCAACGCCACGTTCTGCGCCGGGGACGTAGACGAGGAATCACGACTGCTGGTGGAGCGCACGCACGAGGCGATGATGCGCGGCATCCGCGCGGTGGCGCCGGGCCGCCCGCTGAACGCCGTCGGCCGGGTGATCGAGTCGTACGCGCGCCGGTTCGGCTACGGGGTGGTGCGGGACTTCACCGGGCACGGGATCGGCCGCACGTTCCACTCCGGGCTGATCGTGCCGCACTACGACGACCCGCACACCAACGTGATCATGGAACCGGGGATGACGTTCACCATCGAGCCGATGCTCACCCTGGGCACCATCGACTACGACATCTGGCCGGACGGCTGGACGGCGGTGACCAAGGATCGCATGCGCACCGCGCAGTTCGAGCATACGATCCTGGTCACCGACGACGGCCACGAGATCCTGACGCTGCCGTAACGCTCCTGGCGCAGGCCCTGTCGTAGGCCCCTGGCGCGCCGCTAGGCGTCCCGCCTGCGGAACAGGATCCCGCCCACGATCAGCAGGATCGCCGTGTAGACGGCGAACACGGTGAACTGACCCCACGGCGAGAACAGGTGCGAGTCCTGCGGCGCCACCGTGGCCGTTATGGCCGCGCCCGCCGAGTCCGGCAGCCACCGCGCGACGTCGTCGTACCAGCTGGACGGCAGCAGGTGCGCCAGGATCGGGATCACGAACAGCAGGCCGATGATCGAGGTGATCGTGGCCGCGGTGTGCCGGAAGATCGCCCCGGCCGCGAACGCGAACAGGCCGCACAGGGTGACGTACAGCGCACTGCCGATCACGGCGCGCAGCACGTCGTGGTCCGACAGCGAGGCGTTCGCGTGCGTGCTGGCCAGCAGCGCCTGGCCGAGGAAGAACGCGACGAAGGCCGCGACCAGCGTGACGACCAGGGCGACCACGGCGAAGACCAGCGCCTTGGCGGCGTACACGGTGACCCGCCTGGGCATCGCGGTCAGCGAGGTCCTGATCATCCCGGTGGAGTACTCCGCGGTGAGCACGATCGCGCCGAACACCACGATGACGAGCTGCCCGAGGTAGAACAGCCCGGCGATGCTGACCTGGGTCGCGTCGAAGGTGGCCCGGTCGGCCGCCGAGGTCTGATCCCAGTTGGCCGCGGTGCCGGCGCAGATCGCCGCGCCGATCCCGATGCTGATGGCCAGCAGGACCAGCAGGGTCCAGTAGGTCGAGCGGACCGAGCGGATCTTGGTGAACTCCGAGCGCAGCGTCCCGCCGAACCCGGCCCGGCCGGACGGCGGAGGCAGGACCGGAGCCTGCCTGGTGGTGACGGCGGCCATGTCAGATTCCCCCTTCGCTGCCGTGCTGCGCTTGCGCAACGAGTTGCTCCTGCGCCGGCGGCTGGGCGGGCGCCGGCGGCTGGCCCTGCGCATTCTCGCCGCCCCGGTATTCCACGCTGTCCGCGGTCAGCTCCATGAAGGCCGCCTCGAGTGAGGCCCGGACCACGGTCAGCTCGTGCAGCCGCACGCCGTGCTCGAACGCGATGTCGCCGACCTGCGCCGCGACGAGGCCGGACACGATCAGCGCGCCGTCGGCGCTGTTGACCGCGCTGCCTCCCGCGTCGGCCACCGCCTTGACCAGCTGGTCAGGCTGGGGCGTGGCGACCCGTACGGTCTGGCCGGAGCTGCGGGCGATGAACTCTTCCATGGTGCAGTCGGCGAGCAGCTGGCCGCGGCCGATCACGATGAGCTGATCGGCGGTGTGCTCCATTTCCGACATCAGGTGGCTGGACACGAACACGGTGCGGCCCTCGGCCGCCAGCGCCTTCATGAAGTTGCGGATCCACAGGATCCCCTCCGGGTCCAGCCCGTTGACCGGCTCGTCGAACATCAGGACCTTCGGGTCGCCGAGCAGCGTGACCGCGATGCCGAGCCGCTGGCTCATGCCCAGCGAGAACCCCTTGGTCCGCTTGCGTGCCACGTCGGTCAGGCCCACTAGTTCCAGGACCTCCCCCACGCGGCGCTTGGGCAGGTTGTTGGTCTGGGCCAGGCAGAGCAGGTGGTTATAGGCCGAACGGCCGCCGTGAACCGCCTTGGCGTCCAGCAGCGCGCCTACCTCGCGCATGGGATTGGCCAGGCTGGCGTAACGCTTGCCGTCGATGGTGACGGAGCCCGCGTTCGGGTAGTCGAGGCCGAGGATCAGCCTCATGGTGGTGGTCTTGCCCGCCCCGTTCGGGCCGAGGAAGCCGGTCACCTTGCCCGGCACCACGTCAAATGACAGGTCGTTGACGGCGATTTTCTCGCCGTACCGCTTACTGAGCCCCCGTACCTCAATCATCGAATGAGTCCTCTCTGGCGGCATGTCGGATACTGCCCCCGTGACCCGTTCAGCCTATTAC
>DAIOWL010000632.1:0-4641 GCA_036758545.1 Streptosporangiaceae bacterium
GTGCGACAGGTACAGCCGCTGGGCGATGTCCCGGTTGGAGAGGCCTTGCGCGGCGGGTCGCGTCCCGGGAATATCAGCGCCACTGCCTAGACCACCACCGCCAGAGGTCGCGGCGGCGAACGACCGCTGGCAGGCGGCTGCGTTCCGGTGGGCGGGCTTCTGTGGCTGCCATCGGCGTTCGCCATATCCCGGGCAGAGCGGACGGCACGGGCGCGGGGTAGAAATGCGGGGTTAGCTCGGGCCGCGAGGAGCGTACGGTGGGTCCGGGAGTCGCGGGAGGAGTCGGCATGCTGCTGGACGGCGTGAACCATATTGCGTGGATCTCGAAGGACGTCGGCCGGCTGGGCCGTTTCTATGAGCACGTATTCGACGCCGTGGTCGGGCCGACCCGCGGCCACGGTCCGGGCGAGACGATGACGGTCATCGACATCGGCCCGGCCACGCAGCTCAATGTCTTCGTGATCGACGGGAATTCCGAGGCCGACCGTCAGACGCCGATGTGGGGCCGCGGCCGCATTGATCACGTCGGGCTGGCTGCCGCCTCCCCCGAGGCCTTCGAGGTAATCCGGGAGCGGCTCGTCGATAGCGGAGCAAGCGACGGCACGGTCAACGATTTCGGTGGAGCGTTCAGCATCTTCTTCCGCGATCCGGACGGCCTCGAAGGAGAAGTCCTCCTCAGGAAGGCCTGACGCCCCATGCGGAAGGGGCGATCCGATTACTGGGACAACAAGGACCCCGGCATATACGTTGACGTCGTGTCCGGCGAGCCGCTGTTCGCCTCGGTCAGCAAGTTCGACAGCCACACCGGCTGGCCGAGCTTCACAGTCCCGATCGAGCCGGGCAACGTAGTCCAGCGCCGCGACTTCCGCATGCTGATACCGGGGACCGAGGTCCGTCCCGCCCACGGCGGCAGCCACCTCGGACAGCTATTCCATGACAGGCCCAAGGAAGCCGGAGGCCTGCGCTACTGCATCACCTCCGCTTTACCCCTGCCGGCGACCTGGAACGCGATGGCTGGATGAACCCCCCGACATGCGCGCCTCCGCGCTCGCTGACCAGCAAGCCGTGAGTCTTGGTCTTAGCTCCTTGCTAGGGATGGTCCTATGCAGCCGCCGCACGTCGTCGGCGCCATCCGCATGTCGGCAGTCTCGACCATCTCGCCTTTCATGATCGAGCCATCTCGAATCGCAAGGCACTGTGTCTTGGTGCGACAGCGGGCCGGGCCCTGCGACTTTCGACACCGCCGGGGCACCTATCGCGTCCTGGACGATCGCGGGTTGCAGTCCCGTGATCAGTCATCGCCCCTGATGCTTGGAGGCGTTGCCTTGGCCTGCCGTAGGAGCGTCGTGCGGCTCGGTACTGTGCCGCCGCCTAGCCTCGTCAGACATACGAAGAGGGGCGGCGGCGCCGGGCGTCGTCGTCCCTCTTTCTGCCTGCTAAAGACTGGCTGTTATCGCAGTACGGGCTCGTGAGCCTCGTCGGTCTGCGTCGGGTGCTGAGCCGGGCCGGCCACTGGGCGGCGGGCCTTGGCCTCGGGCACCTCAATCCGCGCCACTGCTGCAGCATGACGGTGGCGGGGTGCTCGAATAGGTCAGCACCGGTGGGCGTCTGGCCGGTCCGCTCGCGGGCCCGGCCAGACGCCAGCTTGCGGGGCTTGCTGCAGCTCCGCACCACGGCTCTTTCAGCTAGCCAATACGAGCTTTCCGAGCAGGCCATGTGTCTCGTCATCTGGCCCGGAAGAGAAGATCAGCTCGTTGGTCTTGGCCGCGTTCCCGTTGCCGAAACGCAAGCTCCACAGGCCTTCGATGGCGATCGGGTGGCGGTTGGCCCCGCGGAGCTGACCCAGGTGCGCGCCGGTGTCCGGGTTGTAGGCGTTGATGTGGCCATCGCCGAAGTTGCCGACGAGCAGCGCGCCGCTGAACCTGCCGAAGTTGTCCGGGGCCAGGGCGAGTCCCCATGGCGAGTTCAGCGCGCCCCGGGTGACCAGCCGGCGGATGAGCGCACCGTCGTTGGTGAAGACGTCCACGAATCCGTGGCCCGGCCCGGCCACGTCATCTTCGCGGCCCGCGTCCTGCTTCGCATAGGTCACGTAGAGCTTGCCGGCGAATTCCGCGATGTCGAATGGCGCGTAACCGGCCGGAAGCCGGCGGTCCGCGAACCGGCCGCCGCGCAGCTCGACCTGCTTGAAGTTGCTGTTGTAGACCTCTACCCGCCCGGACCGGAAGTTGGTGGCGTACAGATAGGTCTTGCCGTCCGACGCCTGGGCCTGGGCCAGGCCCTTGTAGACCGCACTGGCGCCCTTGTCATGCGCGACTTCTGTCACCGTGGACGGCGGGTTAGCGCCTGCAGCCACGCCGACGTTGGGGTTCCAGCCGTCAATCGCGCCGTTTTCCGAGGCGAAGATGAAGGCCGCCGGGCCCGAGTGGCCGGTCGCGTCATGCACGACGAAGTCGTTCGGGTCCGTGTCGCCGTTGGACACCTGGCCGGTCGGCGCGCCAGAGGTGATCGTGACTATCAGGCCGGCCTTGTTGACGGTCGTGGCGGTTCCCGAGGTGTAAAGGGTGGTCTTGTCCTTCCCGTTGTCCGACACCCACAGCGCTCCGCCCGGTGCCTGGTCGGTGCCCGGAGAGGCGGAAACTCCCCAGGAGTTCACAAGATCGGGGTCGGTCACGGCGGCGAGGCCGGGGATGTCGGAGCGCAGGTTCACCTGCCGGTACGTCGAGTCGTGCACGCCCGCCGAGGCGACGCCGGCCGTTACCGGCAGCACGGTCCCGGTGGCCACAAGCGCGGCCAGTGGCCATAGGCGCCGCGACCCCCGCGGACCCCGTGCGATGGCAATCCCTGGGGTTTTCACTCGCATCATTTGTTGAGTCCTCCCGCATAGGCGCCGGGGAGGATATGTCGTGACCCCCCGTCGCGGTCGTTGTGCCGCCACGGTGGCATGCGCCGCTCGAACGGCGCTGGAACGACGCTGAAACGGGCGAACGGCACCGTCGCCGCAGGGAAACAGCGCGAGCCACGCCGGGACGATCCTTAAAATGCCCCGCCCTGGCGGACAGGGCCGATGATTCGACCAGGTCAGCTTTTGGATCTCGTTGTCTTCGCCGAACCCGGCGCGACGGCCACACAGCCCAGGCTGGACTATGCGGAAGCCCTCCGCAGGCCGGAGCCGCTGGCCCGGCAGCCCAGCTAGCCGCGCTTAGCGGGTGCTGCGGCGCAGTGGCGGTCGATCAGCGGCACTTGAGATCCAGGTCGCGGGTGGCGCGAGAGGGACGCGGTGGAGGCAGAGCCGGAGTGTCAGCTGGCTGGCTTGCCGTTGAATCAGGCTGATTCCAGCCGACGTCCGCACCGGCCGCAGGCCAGCAGCCACGCCAGTAGGTACCGGCGGGTGGCCGGCCCTGCTGGTCCGCGCGGCGCGGTCGTGTCCTGGGCCGCGATGAAGTCGGTCTCGCCGACCGGCGCGGGATGCGCGGGACGGCAGGAGATCACCCAGCCCTCCGGCAGATTCCACCGCTGCACCTGCCGGTGCTCCAGCCCGGTGTTGGCCGAGTCGACCAGGTCGCGGTCAGTGCGGACCCGCACGAACCGATCGGGCCTCATGCAGCAGCGCTTCGACGTCTCGTTCCCCGCCAACCGGGCCCGCTTCGATGCGGTCGAGCGACTCGCTAAGGTCGCCGGCGAGGCCGGCCTGACGCTGATCCAGCTCGCCCTCGGATTCGTGACCGCCCACCCCGGGGTCCGTGCTGATCGGCGCGCTGGGGGCTAATTCGCCGGAAATGTCGCCTAGGGGCAGCGGCTGACGGAGGTTCACCGGTCGCCGTTCTGGCAGGCCTACTCAGCTCACGCGCTACTGGTTTTGCGGGTGCCAGGGAGGCGGAACGACTGGCTCAGTTCGGGCTGGATCTGCGATCCGGATGGTGTCTGGCTGGTCGCTCGGGGGTAGGCGTGGAGGGGGTCGGGGTCGTCGGTCTCGAATACCTCAAGCCATTCGGCGGGCTCGGGGGATCCTTCGATGATCCGGAATCGTGCGGTGGAGTAGAACAGGCCCGTCTGCAGGATCTGGGCCTCCCGGTGCTGGCGCTCGGTGTCGCCGCCGCCATTGGAGAGGATGACGTGGATGCCGGTGAGCGGGCCGTGCTGGCCTGGCCGGAGCTGGGAGCCGACGAGGGCGTAGGAGGCGCGCAGTGCCGGGGAGACCAGCTTGGCGCGCGGGTCGCTGAACAGGTGCGTGGGGTAGGCGGGTGAGTGCTCGGTGTCTGGCCAGGCGGTCGCGGGGTCGGGGGTGACGATGTCGTAGATCGTGGCGTAGCGCGGGCTGGTCTTCCCGCCGCTGGCGTCGGGGTTCTCGAAGTGAGCGTCGCTAGCGAGGTAGCCGGCGACGGTCAGCGCCGCGGAGTAGGTGTCATACCAGTCATTGAATTCGTCTAGGCGGCTGGGGTCGGACGGGTTGGTCAGGACGAACCGCACGCCGGTGCGTCTGCTTGAATCCATGGCTGTGCTCAGCTTTCTGTGCTGTGGGTGTTGGCTGCGCCAGCTGGCGGTCTGCTCTTGGGTCGCGTCCGCCAGCGCCTGCGGGCGGCGTCGAGGGGCAGGTCAGTGGTGTAGACGGGGGTGCCGGGCTGCTGGCGCCAGGACTCGGCG
>DAIOWL010000633.1:0-4635 GCA_036758545.1 Streptosporangiaceae bacterium
CGGCTGGGCAGGATCGAGACGGCGACCGCTGACCGGTCCCTGGCGTTGAAGGTGGAGCAGCTGGAGAAGCGGTTCGAGGACCACATTCGGGCCACCACGCCAGCGGTGCCAGCGCCTTAGGGCCAGCGCCGGCCTGGGGTGTCGCAGTCGCAGTCGGCGTCGATCAGCCACAGGTCACAGGCGTCGCACACCCAGAAGCGGTGTCCCGGCCCCGGGCCGGTCGTGCCGTTGCGGCCAGCGTGGTAGGGCCGCATCGGCTTCGCCCCGCAGTCCGGGCACGCCTCGGGGCCGACCTCGACCAGGCCGGGACCGCCGTCGATCGGGACCGTACGCACCATCCCAATACCGTACCCAGGAGGAACCCAGCATGACCCCCACCATCGGCCGGATCGTCCAGTACCGCGGCCGGCAGGGCCTCCAGGCGCTGCGCGCGGCCATCGTGACCGCCGACATCAACAGCCTCGACCCGCGCGGCGTGGAAGCCGGTACCGTCCCGGCGCTCGACTCCGACACCCACGTGCACCTGTGGGTGTTCACCCCGAGCGAGGCGGGCGGCTTCGCCGAGTTCAACGTGCCGCAGGACGAGCCGGGCACGTGCCGGCCCGGCATGTGGCAGTGGCCCACCCGAGTCTGAGGAGACACATGCCACGCGCCTACGGCCGCCGGCCACCGAAGAACGCCCCCGCCGTCCCCTTCGCCGCCATCCACGCCGCCGGCGTGCTGCCAGCGTTCCCGCCCACCTACGACTCGATCGCCGGGTGGGACGGCTGGCAGATGCTCGGCAACGACAGCGCAGGCGACTGCGTCTCGGTCACCTGGGCGACCATCCGGCGCATCCTCACCCGCGGCGCCACCTACCCCACGCTGGACCAGGTCATCGCCCTGTACCGGACGCAGAACCCGGACTTCGACCCCAACGGCGGGTCGCGCACAGGGCCCGGCTCGCCGGCGGACGGCGGCATGGACATCCAGACCCTGCTGGAGTACCTCGTCAAGACCGGCGGCCCCGACGGCGTCAAGGCCGTCGCGTTCGCCAAGGTCGACCACACCAACCTCGACGAGGTCAAGGCGGCGCTGGCCACCTTCCGCACGCTGTGGCTGGGCGTGAACGTCACCGACGTCAACCAGCAGCAGTTCCCCGACCAGCCGTGGACCACCGCCGGGTACGTCGAGGGCGGCCACAGCATCGCCGCCACCGGCTACGACGCTGCCCGGGTGCTCATGGAGACCTGGGCGGCGGAAGCCTCCCTCGCCGACTCGTACATGACCACCACCGGCGCGGCCCGTGGCGGCGCAGGCGTCGAGGAGGCGTGGGTCGTCATCTGGCCGGAGCACCTGGCCCACCTGACCGCCGACCAGCTCGGCGCGCTCGCCACCGCGTACACCGAGGTCACCGGCAAGCCGCTCGTCGTGCCCGTGCCGCCGGCCCCTGCTCCGGTGCCGACCCCACCTGCGCCGGTACCCACGCCCACCCCGAACCCGGGGCCGGACTTCAACGAGGTTGTCGAGGCGTTGTGGGCCCGCCTCGTGTCTGAGGTCAAGAAGTTCTTCAACTCCCTGTAGGAGGGAACCATGGCCACTCTGTGGTCGAAGTACGGCAAGGCGATCGCCGCAGTGTTCTTCGCGCTGCTCACCGCCGCCCAGGCCGCCGTCGCCGACGGGCACATCTCCCAGATCGAAGGCGTCCAGATCGCCATCGCTGGTGCCACGGCCGTCGCGGTGTTCCTCGCCCCGATCCTGCCCCACGCCCGCGGTGTGAAGACCGCCGTGGCGGTCGTCCTGGCCGTCCTCAACGTGCTGGTGACCGCCATCGTGGGTGGCATCTCGGCGTCCGACCTGACCGAGCTCGCGCTGGCCGCGTTGACGGTGCTGGGTGTGGGTGTGGCGCCGGCACAGTCGACCGTGCGGTCACCGCTCGCCGCGCCCTGACCTGGGCTGTTACCTTCCCCAAAGTCGCACCAAAGCCACCCTCCCGGGTACGGAACCGCCCCCGCTGGCCTCACGGCTGGCGGGGGCGGTTCTCTGCGTCCTGGGGTCAGCGCTGCCTCGCTTCGCGGGCTGCCTTGCGTTCGGCGTAGCCCTGGTGGCGGGCGGCGGCGTCGTTGTGGCCGGCTTCCCGGAGGGCGGCCACGGTCTGGGCGTCCTTGGTGCTGATCTGCGGCTGGCTCATCTCGGTTCCCCTTTCCCCTGCGCTCATGCCTATAGCTTAGCCTAGCGCTAGGCGTTGCGATAGGCCCATCACTATGCCAATATGTAGGCATGACTGAGTACGACGTGAGCAAGCTCGACAAGCTCGGCGCACGCCGCGCCAAACTCCGCGCCGACCTGGAAGAAGTCACCAACGCCATCGCCGCCGAAGTCCCCGCAGCCCACGACGCAGGCGTGATCCAGGCCGAGATCGCCCGACGGCTCGGCATGACCCGCGAGTCCATCAAGCAGCTGACCCTGCCGCGCGAACAGCGGTGGCAGCGTGGCAAGGGGCAGGCGTGAACGCCACAAAGCCCCGACTGCTACCACACGCCGTCTACCAGCTATTCGGCGCTGACGACGAACTCCTCTACATCGGCATGACCAAGAACCCGAAGGCCCGGTTCGCGACGCACAAGTACAGCAAGGACTGGTGGCCGCTCGTCGTGAGACACGAAATCGAGTGGTACCCGACCTACCGCGAGGCCAGGGTTGTTGAGACGCGCCTGCTGCGCCAACATCGGCCGCCGCGCAACCCTGTGATCCCCGAGGTTGACGGCTCGCACATCACAGTTAAGGGCGGGAAGCCCCAGCCTGGCCGGAAGATCGTCAGCATCATCTGACGCCGACGAGCACGTCAGAAAGGCCGCACCACCGAGTAACGACAGCGCCCCCGGCCACCACGGCCGGGGGCGCATCGCTGTGCCTGGCGGTCAGTGGCACTTGCAGCCGGGACAGTGCAGCCCCGGGCAGGCACCGGCCTGACCAGCGCCCCACCAGGCGACGAGGACCAGGGCGACGACGAGCAGGCCGAGGATGGCCGCCCAGTGCGCCACCACCGCCGCCACGATCAGGTATGTGGCCCACGTCAGGCCACCCGCCAGCATGGCCAGGCTGACGCCGATGCCCACCTTCGCACCCAGCGGCACCCGGCGCCGGACCTGACGCCGGACCTGCCGGACTGGGCGGGGGGCCGCCACCGCGCGGGGCGCAGCGGCCGGCAGGTACACGGCCTCGAACTTGCCGGGGTAGTCGAGCGACGGCACCGGCATGCCGGCCAGCTCGATCTCGCCACTGCGCAGTCCGTCGTGGAGCAGCCGCTCGAGGTTGTCCCGCTCCCCAATGACCTTCTGCCGCTCGTTCACCTCAGTCGTCCTCTCCGTCGCTCTCCAGATCCGCCACAGACGGCGCAGCGCCGCCACGCGTTCACGCCTGGCTCCCGCCACCGGCCCCGGCCCATGCATCCCAGGCAGGTCGTACGTGGCCAGATCCACCGCTCCAGCCGCCACAGCCCGTACAGCGCCAGCGCGATCAGGACCGGGTACATCCACGTCGGCAGCACGGTGTGGGCCGTCTCCGGCGCGCTCATGAGGTCAGCTCCGATTCCAACCAGCGGATCAGGTCGCCACGCTCGTACAGGTCGGCGCGCTGCCGCTTCCCCACCGGGGTGGGCGTCGGACGGCCGTTGGCCCGGGCGCGCTGTAGCCGCTTCTGCAAGGTCGGCAGCGGCAGGTCACACAGGCGCTCGTTGATCGAGTCCTGGAGCGTCATCTCCGGCGCAATGTCCACATGATCTTGCCCGTCCATGTGGACGTTCCTGGTCAGTGGCCCATCAAGAGTGTCGGCGGGCACGTGGACACCCCTGTGCTTCGCCACGAACAGACGTGCCTGCTGGGCGGTGAGGTAGCAGACCTGCGTCTCGGTTGCAGTCCCACCAACCACGATCTGCCATCTGCCCCGCGTACGGGATGCGCGTGGCATGGACGCCTCAGGCACGAGCATCTGCCAGTTGTTCTTGGTGTAGCGGGCTAGGCAGCGGATGCCGTAGTTCTCGCGCGCCTCCGGGCCACCCGCCGCGTTCGCGCTGAGCATCTGCGCGATCGCCACGCCGTTGACCTTCGCCGAGCGGCCCATCGCCGCGACGCTGCGGAAGGCCTTCACCGCCGGCGCCGACTTCGGCTGGCCCTTCTCGCGGGAGTCCTCCCACCAGTCCCGCAGCCGGCTCATCGTCGCGTTCAGCTCTTCGGCGATGACCAGCACCCGCGGCCCGGGATCCCAGCCCTCCGGCTCGTGCAGCGCGGCCTGGTTGCGGTCGTCGGCCATCTGCGCGATCCGTAGCAGCGCCTCGTGCATCTGGGAGGGCTTGGTGCAGTAGTCCACGCCTTCCATGCCCAGCGCCCAGCGGTGCGATCCCTTGATGTCGAGGATGAGTACTCGCCCGCCGCGGGCCAGCACCTGCACGCCGATCAGTTGCGCGAGTACCGACTTGCCGGCACCGGTACCGGCCGAGATCGCCCAGTGTGGCGAGTCCTCGTCGAGGGAGACCGTGACGGACTTGCTGGCCACCCCGAGCCCGAGGAAGAACTCGTGTTCGGCCAGGTCAGCGAAGCGGGCGTCGAGGTCGGCGTACCCGACGCTTGTCGGCGGCCGGCGCCGCACCGTCCACGT
>DAIOWL010000634.1:0-4633 GCA_036758545.1 Streptosporangiaceae bacterium
GTGTAGGTGGCGTTAATGAATGCTCCCCACTAGTCTTTCGGTAGCGGCGGGGAGGCACGCCGGCTCCGCCGCGCCGCCGACGAGCCCATCGCCGCCCATGAGGGCCTGGTCCGGATGATCCGCGCCTGGGAGCGCGGCGACCATCGCCCATCGGAACGGTACGAGCTGCTGTACCGCAGGCTGGGCCTGCCTGCGGGGAACGAGAATGGAGCCGAACCCCAGCCGACACCAACGCGACGCCAGGAGGGCACCGAACCGGTGAGAAGGCGTACCTTCGTTGAGCTGACCGGCATCTCCCTAGCCGGAGCCATGGTGCCCGGCGCGGCTGCCGCCAGCCCGGCGACCAGCATCGAGCCGCTCGTCCTGATGCTCACCGGCACCTGCCCCGAACCGCCCGCGGCGCCACCCGACCTCACCGGCCTGGCGCCCAGCGTCACTCAGGCCCGCAAGGACTATCAAGCCTGCCGGTACGCCGAACTGATCACCCGTCTCCCCCGCCTGCTCAGCCAGCTGGACACTGCCTGCCGCTGCCTTAGCGGTGATGACAGGCTTCGCGCCTGCGCGCTCTCCGCCGACGCTTACCATGTCGCGGCCGGGATCCTGCTCAATACCGGCGACCACGGCCTGGCGCACGTCGCCACCGACCGGAGCATGACGGCCGCGCTGGCCAGCCAGGACCCCCTGACGGTCGGCGCTAGCTCCCGGATCCTCACCCACACCCTGATGAGCTCGGCCCACCTGGCCGCCGCCGTCACCACCGCCCAGAACCACGCGGTGCGCCTGGACCGCGAGACCGGGACCACGACACCCGAGTCGCTGTCCGTCTACGGCTCGGTGCTGCTGCGCGGCGCCCTTGCCGCGGCCCAGCACGACGACCGCGCCACCGCGCACGAGATGCTGGCCGAGGCAGCCGACGCCGCCCGCCGCCTCGGCTCTGACGCGACCTGCGCGGCACCGCTTTCGGCCCGGTCAACACGCGGATGCACAAGGTCAACGTGGCCGTCACCCTCGGCGACGCCGGAACCGCCATCGACCTGGCCCACCAGATCGACCTGCACGCGGTCACGGTGACCGAACGGAAGGCCTCGCTGCTCATCGACGTAGCCCGGGCCTTCTTCCAGTGGGGTAAGTACGAGCAGGCCCACGCCGCGCTCCGCGCCGCCGAAGACACCGCGCCGCAGGAGGTCGCCACCCGCCCATCCGTCGGTACCCTGGCCCGCGACCTGGCCACCCTGGCCCCGGCCAGTATCCGCCGGGACGCCGAGCAGTTCGCCACCCGGATCGGCGCCACGAAGTGACAGCTACCCGCGTCCTGACCCTCGTGGCCTGCGGCGCCGGCCCGGCGGCCGCGATCGGCACCTGCGTCAAGCTGGCCCAGGACCGCGGCTGGACGGTCCAGGTCATCGCCACCCCAGCTGCGCTCGACTTCTTCGACGCGGCCGCTATCGCCGACCAGGCCGGCAGCCTGGTCCGCAGCCAGTACGCCAAACCCGGCGCGCCCCGGTCCCTGATCCCGGACGCCATCCTCGTCGCCCCGGCCACCTACAACACCATCAACAAGTGGGCCCAGGGCATCAGCGACACCTACGCCCTCGGCGTCCTCGCCGAGACCACCGGCCTCGGCGTCCCGACCGTCGTGCTCCCCTTCGTCAACACCGCCCTGGCCGGCCGCGCCCCGTTCCGCCGCAGCGTCGACTCCCTCCGCGCCGAAGGCGTGACGATCCTCCTCGGCCCCGGCGACATCCAGCCCCACCCGCCCCGCACCGGCGGCGACCTAGCCGCCACTTTCCCCTGGCACCTCGGTCTAGATGAAGCCGAACGGATGCTAGTTCCCGCACCCCCGCACCCTGAGCACCCCGGCCAAGATGTCCTGTGCCATTAGATCTGAGCCATGGGCAGGCCGCTGACCTGCGGTGGCTCTGATTGGGTGGCAAGACCTCTGAGCTGGACGGTGGCATCTCTGCCACTTGATCTGAGCCATCTTGCCGCGACTCGCCTCGTCGGCGCTGCAGTAGTCTCCCCCTGTCCGGCCGAAGGCTGCGAGGTGCGGGGCTGCTGACGTGGGCTTCGCAGTGCAGGTCCGGACGTCCGGACAGGGTGCTGTCCAGACTTACATTGCGAATTCAGCGGTCCGCAGCAGGCTGGAAGGCACTTCGGCCTATGCCACCACTGCGGTGATGGCGCAGGCCCGGTAACAACCGCGGGTGGAGCCTCAATTCCAGGCGAAGCCCCCTCCCGGCAGGACCACTCGCCGGCGGCGGGTGCCGCTGGGTGCGCCGATGACGAGGTTGCGGCTGCCGTGCCGGTTGATCCGGCGATCATGCCCGGCCGCAGGTACAACCGGACCAGGTACGACGCGGACCTGATGATCAGCGCGTTCGTCGCCCGGCTGCGGGACGGCACCGATCCGGACGCTGTGCGGCCCGGCCTGACCGCGCCGTGGAACCTGCGCGCGTATCACTCTGGTCCGGCCGGATGCCCCGATGACGTCCTTGGCCGGCGGACGGGAAGGCGGACCCGCAGCACCGTTTCGCCCGGGCGGGAGTCGATGCTGATGGTGCCGCCGTGCCGCTCCACGACAATGCGCTGGGCGATGTCGAGCCCGAGGCCGACGCCCTGGCCGACGCCCTTGGTCGTGAAGAAGGCCTCGAACGCACGGTCTGCCACCTGCGGCGACATGCCCCGGCCGGTATCGGAGACCTCGACGGCGACGAAGCCTTCCTCGGCTCGCGTCGTCAGCCTTAGCGTGCCCGGCACGTCCATCGCGTCCACGGCGTTATCGACGAGGTTGGTCCACACCTGGTTAAGCTCGGCGGGGTAGGCCTCGATCTGGGAGACGTCCGGACCGTAGTCACGCACCGTTATCCGGTCGGGCAGCCGCTGGCCGAGCATCACCAGAGTGCTCTCGAGGCCCTCGGTCACGTCGACGCGCTGCAGCGACGCCCGGTCCATTTGCGAGTAGGACTTGACCGCGGCGACGAGCTCGGAGATGCGCCGGGCCGACTCCTTGATCTCCGACAGCAGCGCGGTGGCGGACAAGGTGCTCGCCACCCACTCCAGGCCTGGCTGCAGGGCCGGTCCCGGCAACGCCGCTGCCGCTCGCTCGCACCAGGCGCGATCCGCTCCGGCGGCGGCCAGCGGCGGGGCGATCATCCACTCGCCGGCCACGCCGTGCCGGGCCAGCCACGCCGACAGGGCGTCCTCGCGGTCGGCCAGGACCAGCGGATCATGCGCCGCCGCAGCGGGCTCGATCTCGCCGCGCAGGGCGTCGAGCGCGATGAACTGCCGGGCCGAGATCTCTTCCCGCGCGAGCCTGCCAGGACCGGAGAGCAGCGTCTGGCATGCGGTCTCCAGGTCATCCACCGCCCGGGTCGCGGCCGCCGCCGGGTTGTTGATCTCGTGGGCGAAGCCGGCCGCGAGCTTGCCCAGGGTGACCAGGAACTCGCGCTGCCGCGCAGTCGACTCGATGGAACGCGCGGTCTGGTAAAGCCCCGCGATGAGATGCCCGCCGAACGGGAACCACGCGCTGAGCCACTCCCGCAGCACGCCGGCCGGCACCCGCAGGAGCCGGCTGAGGGCCGACGCCCGGGCGGTGGCCAGGTATACGCCGTGCCCGTCCCAGGCCCGGAAACCGCCCGCCCACCGGCCCGGGACGTCCATCTTCCCGACCACGGTGTCCTCGCCACCGACGCGCCGCACCAGGTCGATGGCACCATCGATGAGTACCCACCAGAAGTCCGCGTGCTCACCCTCGCGGAACGGCTCGGCCCCTGGCTCGACGCGAACCACGGTGCTGCCCGCCACCAGCTCCGCGAGCTGATCGTCGGTCAGGCCGTCAAACAAGCTCAGAGCGCGGATCTCATCGATGCCGCCCATGCGCTCCCTCCCCGCCACCAGTGTAAACAGCGCGGGCCTGGCCGTCAGGGACTTCAGCCGCGCCTTGCCGGCGTGCTAGGCCCGGGCGGCGGACTGGTTCTGGCTCATGGGCTTCCCCTTCCGGTGACGTTCCCGGCCGCCGGTGGCTTGTCATATTCGCTGTGCCCATCAGCGGGCCGGCCTGATCGGTGGTGTCAGCCTGCCCGGTCGTGATACGGCGGTCAGTCACCTGGCCGGCGCGGTTCGTGCCGGCGTGCTGACACCGGAACCGGTCCAGCGGCATGGCCAGCCGCCTGGGTCCGGGAGCCAGGCCCGTCAAGAGCGGGCACGTGCCGGTCACGTGAGCAGCCGTGCCCACCTGATCGCCAGCACAGCGGCACCGCCTGCTCAGCGGCCGACCGGCCGTGGGTGTGTGTGTGAGCCGAAGTTGACCAGCCATCCCCTGGACAGAACACCCTGGCCGAGCACCACCTACCCGGCCGCGCCGTCACCGTGCCCCAGGTCGCAGGATCCGATTCGAACCTGCCCGGGAACCGCATCAGCCATGGAATGGCCGCAGCGGCTCAGATTCGATGGCAGAAACCCGTAGATGGCTCAGAAGCCGTGGCAATAGCTCAGATTCGCTGGCAACGGACACAAGACGCCATCCCGGTCACGAACCAGCACTTTCGTGTCGAAGTTCAGATTTTCTTATCTGCTGTTCATCGCCGCTTTATCGCCTTCCGGCACCCTCCTCCCCCGCTCACTGCAAATGATC
>DAIOWL010000635.1:0-4631 GCA_036758545.1 Streptosporangiaceae bacterium
TCAGTCGATGACGGTGACCGTGCCCGCGTTGCCGTCCACCCGGACGCGCTGGCCGGTCTTGATGTTCTTGGTGCCGAACGCGGTCCCGGTCACGGCGGGCAGGCCGTACTCGCGGCACACGATCGCGGCGTGGCTCATGATCCCGCCCACGTCGGTCACTGTCGCCGCGATCTTGCCGAACACCGGCGCCCAGCTCGGCGCGGTCATCGGCGCGATCAGCACCTCGCCCTCGCGCAGGTCGGCGATTCCGTCGGCGGACAGGATGACCCGGGCCGGGCCCTCGGCCACGCCCGGGGAGGCCGCGAAGCCGGCCAGCCCGCCGGTGGACTCCGAACCGCCCAGCCACTGCCGGACGCTGTCCGAGGTGATGCCCCAGAGCATGACGGTGAACGGCTCGGTGATGACCTCGGGCGGCACGCCCAGGGCCGGGGGCGGCGACCACTGCCGCAGCGCGTTCATGATGCCGTTCCTGCGCTCCATCTCCCGCGGCCAGTACTTCGGTCCGCGCGACGGCGCGCCCACCGCCCAGCCGTGGTAGTAGTCGAACAGCACCTCGGACACCTCGTGCCGGGACAGCAGGAACACGTCGTCGACGTCGGTGAAGAAATCCGCGGCGACCAGCACCCGGCCGAGGTCGCGCATCTTCCGCCAGATCACCGAGTGGGCCCAGTGCTCGATGTAGAAGTTGTGGTTCTCCACGTACGGGAACACCGTGCGGGCCAGCCCGAGCTTGGCCTGGAACGTGGCCCGGTCCTCGTCGCCGTCGATCAGGTCGGTGTACTCGTCCACGATGCGGTCGCGCTCGGCGATGACGGCCTCCATCGGCCGCTCCAGCGTCTCGCCCCGCTGCACCTTGGCGATGTAAGCGCGCAGGAAGCCGAGCGGGATGTCCGGGTACTCCAGCCATACCTTGTCGCTGTGGTAGAAGGTGGTGCCGGCCGAGAAGTTGAACCAGGGCTGCTTGGCTTCCTCCCAGGCGGCCAGCCACTTGTCTCCCTGCGGGTCGCCGCGCAGCCCAGCCAGCACCTGCTCGGCCGGGGCGTCACCGGAGAGCCGGTCGGCGATCCCGAGCTCGACCGCGAGCCTGGCCAGCTTCTTGAGCTCATCGTCCGGCTGGAACAGGTCGACCTGGATGCCGGCCACCATCTTGGCGATCGCCTGGTCCGGGATGGACGGGAACAGCTGCTTGCAGCAGCCGAAGAAGTCCAGGTAGGCGGCGTAGCCCAGGTTGAGGAACTCGAAGTGGTGCTGCCACAGCTTCAGGGTCAGGTCGACCAGCCGGTGGTACGTGGACAGTAGGTCCAGCGCACTTCCGGTGCCGCGGCCTTCGGTGATGACGGCCATGTCCTCGCGCTCCGGCAGCGGGGAGAAGCTGATCGTCTCCAGCTCGTCGATGAGCGCCCGGACCTTCGGCAGCCAGGCCGCGTACAGCCGGTCCCAGTTGGCGAAGTAGTGCCCGGCCCGTTCGGCGAACTCGGGGATCCTGGCCTCGATCTCCTTCGGGTCGGCCACCCCGACGGGGGAGAGGTACATGTAGCCGTTCAGGATCCGGATGTCCACGCCGCGCGCGGGCGGGATCACGTAGTGCCTGGTGTTGTACTGGGACAGCGCGATCAGCGCGTACTCCACGATCGTGGCGTCCCACGGCGGGATCGCCTCGGGGGAGTGCACGCCGTCCATGAACCAGAACGCCGACTCCTCGTACTCGCGGCGGTCCTCGCTGAACACCGACGAGTACGCGTAGAGATCCTGCCACCCTTCCGCCCCGGGCGGCGTCGGCATCTCGAATGGGCTGGGGAACCGGTCGGCCATGATGTTCCTCCTTGAACCTGGTGCCGCCGGCCACCGCGGCCGTCGGATTATCGGTAATGATTCAGCAGCCGCCATCGGGCGTGCCGTGCGAGGGGTGCAGCAGGGTGTGCACCATGCTCGTGATCGGATCCGCGTTGCAGGTCGCGGCCTGCCGCGGGCGACGGCTCCACACCGTCTCGGGGCGGCTCTGCAGCAGCAGCACACTCTGCGCCCCGTCGCTGGCCTGCGCCCCGTCGATGGCCCACTCCACGTCCTGAGGGCACTTGTAGTGCTTCTCAGCCCGCCGGGCCAGCCGGGCCACGGCGGCGATCTCGTCGTCGGTGAGGCAGGGAACGGACTGCCGTTCGGCCTCGACCTCCACGGCCGTCACCGTGTCCGCGGCGGTCAGCCGGTATTCCAGGGTCTTGGCCGAGATCGTGCGCCTGGTGATCGCGCCCATGACCTTGTCCACCAGGAAGTTGTCCGGGGTGACCTCGCCGCTGACCACGGCCTCGCCGAAGCCCCAGGACGCGTCGATGGCGATCTGCGACCGGTCGCCGTCCAGCGGGTTGAGGGTGAACGCCACCCCGGCCGCCCGCGGCCGGACCATCTGCTGCACGCCGACGCTCATCGCCGCGCCGTGCTGCCGGTACCCCCGCTCCAGCCGGTAGGCGATGCCCCGGTCGGTGAACAGGCTCGCCCAGCAGCGCAGCACGTGCGCCACGACCGCGTCGCCGCCGCGCACCCACAGGTACGTGTCGTGCTCGCCGGCGAAGCTCGCGTCCGGCTGGTCCTCGCAGGTCGCGGACGACCGCACCGCAACCGGCAGCCGGGCGTCCCCGCACTGCTCGCACAGCCGCGCGTACGCGCCGCGGATCGCGGCGTCCAGGTCCGCGGGCACCCTGAGCGCGCCGATCAGCGCCCGGGCCCGCTCTCCGGCGGCCGCCACGGAAGCGGTATCGCGCGGGTCGACCGCGGCGATCAGGGCGTCGATCTCCCCGCTGACCCCGCCGTCGGCCAGGGCCTTGCGATAGCAGTCGGCCGAGACCGCGAAGCCGGGCGGAACCGGCAGCCCGGCGCCGAGCAGGGTGCCGAGCGACGCGTTCTTGCCGCCGAGTTCCGGGGCATCGGCGGGCTGGTAGTTCTCGAACCACAGGATCTGTGCCACATGACCCCCAGGCGTGGGATGTGCCCGAACCGTACGACGCCGCTGCCTGCCAGACCAAGGATGTTGTCCCGCAGAGCGGAACAGAGCTACGGTGAGCCTCATGACCCTGACCGAGCCCGAGCCCGTCGCGCTCGCTGACCCAGCCAGTCGGGCCACGCTGACGTCGGTGCGCAACGCGGCCCGGGTGCTCCGCGCGTTCTCCCGGGCCGGCCAGGAGCTCGGCATCACCGAACTCGCCCGCCAGCTCGGCCTCGGCAAGAGCACCGTGCACCGGCTGGTGACGACGCTGACGGCCGAACGGCTGCTGGAGCGGGGCAGCACCCCGGGCCGGTACCGGCTCGGCCTGGTCCTGTACGAGCTGGGCAGCAACGTGACCGAGCACGTGGACCTGCACCAGGCCGCGCTCCCGGTGATCGCCACGCTGCGGCACGAGACCGGCGAGATGGTGCACGTGGCCGTGCTCGACGGGCTCGAGGTGGTGTACGTGGAACGGCTGGAGAGCCACAACCTGCTGCCGGTCTTCCGCCAGGTCGGGCACCGGCTGCCGGCCCACTGGACGAGCTCGGGCAAGATCTTGCTGGCCGCGCTGCCGCCGGACGAGCTGAGCCGGCGGCTGGCGGACTGGCGGCCGGTGGCCCAGACGCCGTGGACCATCACCGACAAGAACCGGCTGCTGGCCGAGCTGGCCGCGGTGGCCGAGCGCGGCTGGGCGCAGAACCAGGAGGAAGGGCACCGCGGCATCGTCTCGGTGGGCGCGCCGATCCGCGGCCGGGACGGCAAGGTCATGGCCTCGGTCAGCGTCGTCGGCGACAGCGCCCGGATGCGCGCGATGATGCGCCGGGCCACCACGCTGGTGGTCGAGTCCGCTCGCGTCATCTCCCGTCGGCTGGGATATAGCGCCTAACGGGCTGGGTTCCTGTCCCGCCGCCGACTCTCAGTGGATCCCGCGATGGCCGCCGGCGTCCAGGTGGAGCACGCTGCCGTGCAGGATGGCGGCCTCCGGGGCGAGCAGCATCTCCACCGCCCAGGCCAGCTCGTCCGCGGTGGGCAGCCGGCCCAGCGAGTTCTGCGCCACGTACTCCTGCCAGACGTCCTCCTCGGCGGCGCCCCGTTCGGCGGCGACCGCCGCCACGATCCGGCGCAGCCTCGGCGTGTCGGCCGGGCCGGGGCTGAGCGTGTGCGTGGTCACTCCGCGAGGCCCGTAGAGCAGGCTGATCTGGCGCATCAGGTTGAAGACGGCGGCGTTGACCGCACCGGGGCCGGCCTCGTGCGCGCGCGGCTCCAGGCCGAGTGAGCCGGCGAACGTCACGAACCGCGAGCCGGGGACCAGCCGGTCGCGGACCGCGTGCAGCAGCCGCAGCAGGCCGCCGACCTTGATGTTGCTGCCGACGGCGAGCGCGTCAGGGTCGATGGTGTCGGCCGAGCCGCGGACCGGCAGCCCGGCCGCGAACACCGCGATCCGCACCGGCCCGTCGAGCCCGGCCAGCGCCGAGCCGATGGCACCGATCGCGTCGTTGCTTCCGATGTCGGCCGGGCACGGCGTGACCAGCTCGTCGGCGGACGCGAGCTTGTCCAGGTCGTCCCGGCCGCGCGCCACCGCGAGCACCGGCAGCCCGCGCCCGGTCAGCCGCCGGATCACGGCCTGCCCGATCGTGCCGGTCGCCCCGACGAC
>DAIOWL010000636.1:0-2432 GCA_036758545.1 Streptosporangiaceae bacterium
CGGGAAGGCCTGCCGCTGACGGCCAACAGCAAGATTGATAAGAAGAAGCTGACCGCCCTCGCCGAGCTCGACGGTGACACCGGCACGGACTACGACGCGCCGGGGACGCCGACCGAGCGGCGGCTGGCCGAGGCGTGGGCGAAGGTGCTCGGCGTCGCGCCCGACGGGATCAGCCGGCACGACAACTTCTTCGACCGGGGCGGCTCGTCGCTGCTGGCGGTCAAGCTGGCCATCGCGCTGGACCGTGCGGTGTCGCTGAAGGAACTGACCCGGCACCCGGTCCTCGCCGACATGGCGAGCCTGGTCGACGGCAAGTCCGAACGGCGATCCGGGCTCCTCCAGCCGCTGCTGGAGCAGCCCGGTCCGGCCACGGCCCTGGTGTGCTTCCCGTACGCGGGCGGCAACGCGGTGAACTTCCGGTCGATGGCCGACGCCCTGCGGGACAGCGGGCTGGCCGTCTACGCGGTCGAGCTGCCCGGTCACGACCTAGGCCCGAAGACCGCCGAGGACGAGCCCTTCGCCTCGATGGCGGAGGTGGTGGCGCAGGTCACCGCAGAGATCACCGGCCGCGGCCTGAGCCGCGTCCTGCTCTGGGGCCATTCCTCGGGTACCGCGTTCGCGCTGGCCACTGCCGTGAAGCTGGCGGAGCAGGGGGTGGACGTGCGCCGGGTGTTCCTCGGCGCGCAGCTGCCCGGTGACGCAGCCACGCGGCGCGCCAGCGTCACCGAGCTGACCGGGTGGACCAATGCCGAGATCGCCGCGACGCTGAGCGCGGACGGCGGCTACACCGAGCTCGGCGAGCTGGACGCGCAGCGTGCCGGGCAGATCGGCGCCGCCTACCGGCACGACTGCGTGTCCGCGCACCGCTATCTCGCGGACGCCCTGGACCGCCCGCCCGCGGAGAAGCTGTCTCCGCCGGTCACGGTCGTGGTGGCCGCCGACGACCCGTACACCGCCGATTCCGCCGTTCGTTATCGCGACTGGGAGTTCGCGGCCGGCCAGGTCGACCGGCACGAGCTTCCCGATGGCGGCCACTACTTCCTGCGCACTCGCCCGGCCGAAGCGGCCCAGGCGGTGCTTGTTCGCACACATTGATTGAAGGGACACTGACATGTCGCACTCATCCCTGGCGTCCTTGACGGACGTGGAACTGCAGCCCGGTAAGCCTCCGGTGGTCCGGGCCGAGGCACACGGTGACGGCGCCAACTGGGCGGCAGGCCACCGCAGCGCGCTGCGGGCCGTGGTCGCCGAGCACGGCTCCGTCCTGATCCGCGGTCTCGGGCTGCGTGACGAGGCGGAGACCAGCGCCGTCTTCCGGCAGCTGGCGGTCAGCCTGATGCCCGAAAAGGAGGCCTTCGCGCCGCGCCAGCCTCATCGTGACGGCTTGTATTCCGCCACGCCGTGGCCGCCGAACCAGCAGATGTGCATGCACCACGAGCTGAGCTACCGGCTGGAGTTCCCCGGCTTGATGCTGTTCGCGTGCCTGCGCGCCGCCGACAGCGGCGGGGCGACCGCGGTGTCCGACTCGCCGACCGTGCTCGGCGCGCTGCCCGCCGACCTGGTCCAGCGGTTCGAGCGCGAGGGCTGGATGCTGGTCCGCAACTACAACGAGGATTTCGGGGCATCGGTCGAGGAGGCGTTCGGCACGGACGACCGCGGCGAGGTCGAGCGGTACTGCCGGGCCAGCGCGACCGAGTTCGAGTGGCAGCCCGACGGCACCCTGCGCACCTGGCAGCGCCGCAGCGCGGTGGTGCGCCACCCGGTCACCGGGCAGCGCTGCTGGTTCAACCAGATCGCGTTCCTCAACGAGCGGACGATCGATCCCGAAGTGCGCGAGTACCTGGAGGACCTGTACGGCGAGGACGGCATGCCGTTCACCACCAGGTTCGGCAACGGCGACCCGATCGGCGGCGACATCGTGGAGCTGCTGAACGAGACGTACGAGGCGCACACCATGCGCGAGCCGTGGCAGTCCGGCGACCTCCTGCTGGTGGACAACGTGCGGACCGCGCACAGCCGGGAACCCTACGAGGGCTCGCGCGAGGTGCTCGCCGGGCTGGCCGACCCGGTGCGCCTGGCCGACTGCTCGCCGACCTTCGAGGTAACGGCGATATGACCGGCACCGGCCCGCCGCCGTTCGCGGTCATCTCCGGCGCCCAGGTCCAGGACGCTCTGCGGGGCCGGGAACGGCAGATCACCGAGCTGGTCGAGGAGACCTACCGGCTGCACGGCGCCGGCGACTCGGTGAACCCGCCGTCCTACTTCCTGCGCTTCCCGGATCGCCCGTCGGCCCGGATCATCGCGCTGCCCGCCTCGATCGGCGGCAAGCTCCGGGTAGACGGCCTGAAGTGGATCTCCAGCTTCCCGGAGAACGTGGCGGCGGGCATCCCGCGGGCCTCGGCCGTGCTGATCCTCAACGACCACGACACCGG
>DAIOWL010000636.1:2532-4630 GCA_036758545.1 Streptosporangiaceae bacterium
GGCTGGACGTTTGACGAGATCGGCGTGCACGACCTGTCCGCCGAGCATGCGGCCGGCTTCCGCGGCTACCTGGAGAAGGCGGGTCCCGGCCGGGTCACCGTGTACGAGGACGCGGAGCAGCTGATCCGGTCCAGCGACCTGGTGGTCTTCGCCACCATCGCCGGGGAGCCGCACGTCAGCGACGTGTCGTGGTTCGAGCACAACCCGGTCGTCCTGCACGTGTCGCTGCGCGACCTCGCGCCGGAGATCCTGCTCGCCTCGACGAACCTGGTCGACGACGTGGAGCACTGCCTGAAGGCCAATACGTCACCGCACCTGGCCGAGCAGCTGACCGGTAGCCGCGACTTCCTGGCCGGCACGCTGGCCGACGTGATGGCCGGGCGGGTGACGGTGCCGGCCGGCCGGCCGGTGGTGTTCTCCCCGTTCGGCCTCGGGGTGCTGGACCTGGCGGTGGGCAAGTACGTCTACGACGAGGTGACCCGGTCCGGTGACCTGCACGTGATCGACGACTTCTTCCACGAATTGAAGCGTTATGGCGCTTAGGCGGGCGTGATGTTGGCGTTCATCCGGAACAGGTTCGCCGGGTCGTACTGAGCCTTGAGCCGGGCCAGCTCGGCGTACTTCTCCGCGCCGCCGAGCGCCTCGACCACGCGGTCCTGCTCGTCGAAGTTCAGCATGTTGACGTAGACGCCGCGGCCGGTCCACGGGGCCAGGCCGGCCACGGCGTTGCGGGTACGGGCGATGTAGTCCTCGTCGTCGGCGGGGTCGTCCCAGCGCATGGCGAAGTTCAGCCAGAGCAGATAGCCGCGGTTGGAGAACGCGGAGTCGGCCTCGGCCACGTCGCCGATAGCGCCGCCGAGGCCGATGATCTCGACTTCGCCCTCCATCGGCATGTCGTGGCGCCAGAAGGCGTCGAGCTTGTCGATGGCGTCGTCGGCCAGGTCGGCGACGTGCGCCTCCTTGGTGTAGTAGCGGTGGCCGTCCTCGAACTCGACGTCGATCAGCCGCTGCACGCCGGCCGCGAACGGCAGCACGGTGGTGGCCTTGATGCACGGCTCCCCGGTCTCGGTCAGGCGGCCGATCAGCTCGGCGCCCGCCGGGTCCTCCGCGTCGTCCAGCCACATCGAGACGAGCATGAGCAGGCGCTTGCCGACGTACTCGGGCGGCACGAACGGCAGGGCCGGCATGTCGTGCTTGAGCGCGGCGTGCCAGCCGACGGTGCGCGGCAGGGTGGGCACGACGCGGGCGTACTCGCGCAGCGCGGCGGCCGCCTGCTCCGGCTCGTACACCGAGACCCCGATGCGCATCATCGGGCCGAACTCGTAGGCACGGAAGGTGAACCGGGTGACGATGCCGAAGTTGCCGCCGCCGCCGCGCAGTGCCCAGAAGAGCTCGGGGTGGGAGTCGGCGCTGACCTCGATCACCTCGCCGCTGGCCAGGACGAGCTCGAGGGAGACGAAGTTGTCACAGGTGAGACCGTGCTTGCGGGAGAACCAGCCGATCCCGCCGCCGAGCGCCAGGCCGGCCACCCCGGTCTCGGACATGATCCCGGCCGGGACGATCAGCCGGTGCGGCGCGGTGGCGGCGTCGACGTCGCCGAGCCGGCAGCCACCGCCCGCGTGCACCAGCCTGGCCTGCGGATCGACGGTGACCTCGCGCAGCCCGGACAGGTCGATGGTCAGGCCGCCGTCCGACATGGCCTTGCCCGCCACGTTGTGGCCGCCGCAGCGGACCGACGGCGGCAGGCCGTGCTCGCGGGCCACGCCGACCGCGGCGACCACGTCCTGGGTGCTGGTGCAGCGCAGGATCAGGCCGGGGCGCCGGTCGACCATGGCGTTCCATAGCTGGCGGCCCCGCTCGTAGTCCGCGTGGTCCGGGCCGATGATGTCGCCCTTGAACGAGCCGGCGAGCTCCTCGGTGATGCGCAGTCGCAGCTGCTCGTCAATTGTCGACGATGCAGCGGGAGACGAGGAGAGGGTAGCTGATGACATGGGGAGTTCCTTTCCTACGCGGAGACCGCGCTGGCGCCTTCGGCGATGCGGCGCATGGCGTTCAGGGTGGCGGCCACGGCCTTGAGGTAGTCGCCGGTCATCGAGTC
>DAIOWL010000637.1:0-4629 GCA_036758545.1 Streptosporangiaceae bacterium
CGCACGAGCATCGCGCGCGGTCCGCCGAGCGGAACCTCACGCGCGGTGAGCACCTCGACGCCCGGCCGCTCGCTGTCAACCGTGGCGCCGCACCTGAGTTCCGCCGGCTCGGTTTCCACATTGCTCACCGAAAGCACCTCCGGGGCAATCACTGTACGCCCCGGAGGTCTCGAGGATGGTCAGTGGACCACGTCAAAGACCTGCTTCTGCAGGCCGTTGCTGTACACCTCGTGCTCGACGAGCTTGAGCTTCTGGGTGTCCTTGTCCGTGGTGCTGAACAGGCGCTTGCCCGCGCCGAGCAGCAGCGGATAGACGAGCAGGTGGTAGCGGTCGATCAGGCCCGCGTCCGAGAGGCTGTGGTTCAGGGAGGCGCTGCCGTGGACGATGATCGGGCCTCCCTCGGTCTCCTTCAGGGCGGCGACCTGGTCGAGTGAGCGCAGGATCGTGGTCTCGCCCCAGTTCGAGACCAGGTTGTCCTCGGTGAGCGTGGTGGAGACGACGTACTTCGGCATCGTCTTGTAGCCGGCGAATTCCTTCATGTCCGGCCATACCGGGCTGAACGCCTGGTAGCTGACGCGGCCCATCAGGATCGCGGTGGCTTCCTCCTGCTCCCGCCCCTTGATTTCGTATGCCTCGGGGACGAACTCGACGTCCTTGAAGGTCCATCCGGTGTTCCGGTAGCCGGGTTCGCCGCCCGGGCCCTCCATGACGCCGTCGAGCGAGATGAAGGCGGTGCTGATCAGAGTGCGCATCCTGGTCTCCTTGATGTCTCGTGTCTGGTTTTCCGGTTGCTCAGCCGAGGAGGCCGGTCAGCCACTGCTGCCAGGCGGCCTCGGCCCCGTCCGTGTCCGGCCCGAACAGGTGGTGGAACATCACCACCAGGCCGGTGAAGCCGTGGAAGGTGTAGATCCCGTCGGCGGTTCGTACCTCGATGCGCTCGTCGTCCGACCAGACCACTTCGCCGTCCAGCGGCGGCAGGTCGGCCGGCTCGGCGTGCGCCCGCGCGCCCACGGCGACCGGGGCCGACAGCGACAGCCCGCGGGTGAGTGCCGCCCGGACCTCCTGCGCTGGCCGCCCGTCCGACGGCGCCACAGCGAAGACGGGGACGCCGGTGCGTCCCGGGAAGTGCGTCAGGTACTCGCGGAGCGTGTGGAGGTGGAAGGGCCAGCCGCGGCGCAGGGCGTCGTACTCGTCCTGCCAGTTGTCGCCGAGCAGGCCGCTGTGGACGACGCGGAGCACGGTGCTGCCGCCGTCCCGTCCCTCGATCAGGTACTCGAAGGCCATGAACCGGCCGTCCCCGGCGGTGGCGGTCCGGGTGGCGAGGCGCTTGCCGGGCTCGTAGGCGGTGATCACCGCCTCCTCCCGGTGGCCCCCGGTGTCCATGGCGACGACCCCGCCCTCGCGTGGTTCCACCTGGTTGCGCCCCATGAACCAGGAGTCGATCCCCGGTCCGGTGGCGATCGCCGCCCAGACTTGTTCCGGGCTGGCCGGCAGGGTCGTCTCCAGGTCGATCTCGAACGGATGCGTCATCGTCAGTTCTCCTGTTCTGCCTCGGAGGCGGTCTTCTGCGCCGTGGGGATCTGGTGGAGCCCGACGACCACCCGGTGGCTCCGGCCTCCCTCGGCGGACTCGTCGTGGTAGCGGCTGACGAGGACCGCCACGGCCTGGGCCAGTTCCTCGGCGAAGGCCGTTCGGTCGGCCGCGGAGGCGAACCGCACCTCCGCGTCGATGCCGAAGGTGGCGACCCGCTGCCGGGCCCGGGCGGCGCCGGTCAGCAGGGCCCCGACCTCCTGCACCAGCCGGGACCCCAGCGCCAGCAGCCAACGGGCGGAGAGCTGGTCGGGAGACCGGGAGGGATCCGGGCTGACGGCGGCCAGGGCACTGGGGGAGATCACGTAGGAGGCGGCGGTGGCGCGGTACACCCGCTCGGTGACGCTGCCCTTGCGCCGCTCCTCGGCGAGCTCGACCAGCCCGTGCCTTTCCAGCTCCTTGAGGTGATAGTTGGCCTTCTGCCGGGGCAGCCCCAGGCGGGCAGCGAGCATGGCGGCCGAGCCGGGCTCGGCCAGAGCGGCGAGGATCCGGGCCCGGATCGGGTCCAGGGACGCCTCGGCCGCAGCGGGTTCCTCGATCACAGCGACGTCCAGCACCGTTCCAGGATCCAACCGACAAGAAAATTTGTCAAGACAGTTAAAATTGTCGGTGTAGGGTCGCCGGCACACGGATCCCCCGGGTCAGATGCGGACGGGATCCAGCGCGGCGCGACCAGTACCCGGCCTGACGCCTGTCTTCGGGACTTCAGCGGGCCGATAGGTGAACGGGGAATGCTCGGGGTACCAGGACGGCCCGGGTGGCCGGGGAGACTGTGGTGCCCGGCTCGGGAGACAGGGTCCAGCGGGCGGCGGTGGTGGCCAGGATGAGGGTGGACTCGGCTAGGCCGAACTCCTCGCCGATGCAGCGGGTGGCGCCGGCGCCGAAGGGGAGATAGGAGGACCGGTGGTCCGGGGCCGGGGTGAGCCAGCGGGCGGGGTCGAAGCGGGTCGGGTGGGGATACAGGTCGGGGCGGCGGTGCAGGATGTAGGGGCTGAAGACGACCAGGCTGCCGGCCGGGAGGGTCCGGCCCGCCAGGGTGACGGGTCGGGTGCAGACGCGCGGGAGGGCCCAGGCGGGCGGGTAGAGGCGCAGGGCTTCCCGGACCACGCGGGCGGTCAGGTCGAGGCGGGGCAGGTGGTCCCAGCCGGCGACGGCGCCGTCCAGGACCGCGTCGGTCTCGGCTTGGACGGCCGCCAGGATCTCGGGGTGGGTGGTGAGCAGGTGCCAGGACCACGTCACGGCGGCGGAGGTGGTCTCGCCGCCGGCGAGCATCAGGACGGCGACCTGGTCGGCTAGTTCGGTGTCGGACAGGCCCCGGTCTTCCTCGTCGCGGGCGGCCAGCAGGCGGGACATCAGGTCGCCGCGGTCGGCTCCGGACTGCCGGTAGCTGTCAATGAGCTCGCTGACCTGGGCGCGCCAGGTCGCCACGGCCCGGGCGTACCGGCGGTTGCCGGGGGTGGGCAGGCGGCCTGCCAGGGGCAGGATCGCCCGGGTGTAGATGCCGCGGAGGAAGACGTCGAAGGCGCGGCGCAGGCGTTCGGCCCGGGCGGGGTCGAGCTGGGAGGAGAACAGGGCCCGCAGGGCGATCGTGGTGGTGAGGGTGAACATCTCGTCCACCAGGTCGATCTGGGCACCGTCGTGCCAGTTGTCCATGGCCGTGGTGATCTCCTGGCGCATCACGGCCACATATCCGCGCAGGTGCTCGCGGCGGAATGCGGGCTGCATGATCAGCCGCTGGCGGCGGTGGTCGGAGTGGGCGGCGCTGGCCAGGCCGTTGCCCATCGCCGATCGGATCCGCTCGTAGACCAGGCCCGTTCGGTCGAATGTGCGGAAGTCGGTCAGCACCTGGCGGGCCAGGCCCGGGTGGCACACCACGTAGGCCGGCCTGGGACCGGCCCTGATCTCGACCAGGTCGCCATGAGCCGGGAGCGAGTCGAGCAGCGCCAGCGGTCGGCGCTGCAGCGCCACGATGTGACCGAGCAGCGGCCATGCTCCTGGCGCGCGCCCGAACCGCAGCTCGGTCGCGGGCATGATCACGATCTTACGGGTCTGGTGCTGCCGGGTCAGGCGTGGCGTTCCAGGACCCGGGTGAGCAGGTGGATCAGCTGCTGGCGTTCGGCTGGTGAGAGCGGAGCGAGCAACTCGTCCTGGACGTCGTCCAGGAGCTCCTCCAGCCGCCGGAGATGGGCGGTGCCGGCCGGGGTGATGGTAATGATGTTGCGGCGGCCTTCGGCGGGGTCACCGGCGCCGCGCAGCAGCTGCACAGCCGGATCCGCGCCGCCATCACCGAAATCACCCAACAGCTGTGGGGTGACCTGCCCGCCGAGGACCTGGCGACTATCCGTCAATGTCGGTGACCAGCTTGACCGGCTGACCAGTGACCGAGGCCACGACCTCGAAGTCATGATCATCGCACAGCACGATGAGGCGCTCGCTTTCCGCGGTCGCGGCGATGAGCAAGTCGACGGGCCCCGCGGAGCGGTGCCTGCCGGTCTCGGTCAGGCGTTGCTGGATCTCGCCCGCCCTGTCATAAGCCCGCTCGGGCATCGGCACCCAGCCGAACAACTCTCGCAGCAAACGCCGTTTTTCCAGCCGGTCAGCCAGAGATCGCGCGGAGTACAAGAACTCCAGCTCTACGATCGGGCATACGGCGATGACACCGGCGGTCAGCTGATCGGACCACGCCTGCCGCAGCTTGTCCTGCAGGATCCGGAACAGGCCCGACGTGTCGATCAGGTACAGGGCAGGACTCACCTGCGGTACGCGGCCTTATTGCCGAGGAACTCATCGAAATCGCCGCTGTCGGCCATCTCGCCGAGCCTGGCCAGGGCCCGCAGCCGCACCATGCGCTGCCCGACTTCGCGAAGGGCGGCGTTCACCGTGTCCTTCTTCGTCTTGGTGCCCAGCACTTCGGCCGCCGTGGCCAGCGCTTCCTCATCAATCTCGACCGGCGTTTTCACCATGCTCATAAAGACGCCCTCCGCCTAGATATCTTAGATATCCACTTAGGATATCTAAGGAGATCGACTTAGCCAAGGT
>DAIOWL010000638.1:0-4605 GCA_036758545.1 Streptosporangiaceae bacterium
TGGCTGGCCAACTTCCTCATCATCGAGATCTTCCCGGTCAGCCAGAACGCGCTCAGCCTGGGCGGCGTCATGGTCATCTTCGCCGGGCTGTGCGCGCTGGCCATCGTGTTCGTGTGGAAGTTCCTGCCCGAGACCAAGGAACTGCCGGTGGAAGAGATCGTCCGGGTCTTCGAGAAGCAGCAGGAGGAGTCCGTGCTGCACAAGGTGGCCTGAGCCGGAACACGATGCCCCGGGGCGGCCAGCGGGTACCGCCCCGGGGCATCACGCATCACGTGCCCGCCGGGCCTACTGCGGCGGGCCCTCCTTCAGGGTCATGCTGGCCGTCTTGTGCTGGCCGGACGGGGTGACCCAGGTGAGGGACACGGTGTCGCCGGGCCGGAACTTCGACAGCGCGGTGTGCAGCGTCTGCGGCGCGCCGACCGCCTGGCCGCTGACGCTGGTGATGACCGATCCGGCCGTCACCCCGGCGTTCGCGGCCGGGCTGGCGCAGATCGTGCCGATGACCAGGGTGCCGGAGCTCACCTGGGCGATCGAGTCCGGCACGGGCAGGTCGGAGTCGTTGGTGTAGCAGCTCCGGCCCTGCCCGTTCCCGGTGGAGCCGTTACCGCCGAAGCCGTTCCCGCCGCCGAAGCCGCCGAAGCCGTTGTCGTTCTGCTGCTGCTGCTCCTGGGCCTGCTGCTGCGGGTCGCTGCTGGTGCCCTGGCCGACGTAGATCCCGATGAACGGCGGGTAGCCGATCGAGATGGTCGAGCTGGCGTGACTTGCGGCGATCTCCCTGGCCACCGACAGGGCGGTGTTGACCGGGATGGCGAAGCCGGCCGCCGCCTGCTGGTCGGGCATCCGGACATCGTTGCCGGCCGTGTCCATGCCGATGACCTGGCCGGCCGCGTTGACCAGCGGGCCGCCCGAGTCGCCGGACACGATGCCCGCGTCGGTCTGGAACATCCCGTGCAGCGTCTCCGAGGTGACCGCGCCGCCCTGGTCGCTGGCCGTGATGGTCCGGTTGACCCCGGTGATGCGCCCGGGCGCGGAGACGATCTGGCTGCGGCCCTGGGCGTTGCCCAGGGCGGTCACCGCGTCGCCCACCTTGACCTTGCTGGAATCGCCGAGCGGGACCTGGTGCAGGCCGGACGGGTTCTGCAGCTGGATCAGCGCGATGTCGCCGGTTACGTCGTAGCCGACGACCCTGGCCTGGAAGTTCTTTCCGGTGGCCACCGTCGCGCTGATCTTGGTGGAGTTCTCGATCACGTGGTTGTTGGTCAGCACCAGGCCGCGCGCCGCGTTGATCACCATGCCGGTGCCCGCGGCCCGCTGGCCGCTGTACTGCAGCGAGGTGTTGATGATGACGACGCCCTGCCCGACCTTGGTCAGGCTGCCGCCGGCCGTGCTGTTACCGCCGCTGCTCGGGATGGGCACCGCGGCGCTGGGCAGCGGGGCGGGCGCTCCATTGCGAGGCGGCGCCGACGAAGAAGGCAGAGCCGTGGAGTTCGACGCCGGGTGGTAGAGGGCCACCACCGACCCGGCGCCCAGGGCGCCCGCGACCAGTGCGACGGCCACGTAGCTGAGCAGCCCGACGCGGCGTCTGGGCGGGGGCGGAGGCATCGGGGGCAACGGCGCGGTATGGCCGTAGTCTCCCGGCGGCGGCGGACCGTACCCGCCGCGGTACCCGCCGTAGCCGCTGGGATCCTGCATCTGCATCACGCCTTACGTCTGGGCGTCAGGGCTGGCTTTTCCAGTCAGCACTACGAACCTGATAGATAGCTGAAAGCAGGCTGCAGATTCACGTTATAGCCAGGCCCTCCCTCAGCACGGCCTCCCTGGCGGCCAGGACCTTGAGGCCCAGCTCGTCCGCTGCCTTGGCGGTCAGCGCCGAACGCAGCCGCGGCCACACCTGCCGTTCCTCGAAGTCGAAGTGCTCCCTGGCGGCCTGGGTGAACGCGCCGAGCAGCTGCTCGAACTCCGGCTGGCAGACGTCCAGCTTGTCCAGTTCGGCCAGCAGGCCCACAATCTCAAGCTCGGCGCAGACGGCCCGGTCGGCGAGCTGGTCGCCGCCGCGGACATGCCCGCGCACGGCCGGCCACACGCAGGTCAGCTCGATCTCCTCGTGCCTGGCTTCCTCGAGGATCAGCTCTTCGGTCATGATCTTGCGCAGCATGAGCTGGTCCTCGGTGGCACCCGTGGCTGCGGTCGGACCCTTCTCGAGCTCGGCTAGGGCCTGTCTTATCTCCTCGTGGTCCTCGACCAGGACATCGAACACGTCCTCCATCGGTTCCTCTCCTCCTTGCGTGTCACCTCGCCGGAGTCTGCTCCACCTGCCCGCCTGGGTTGGGCCTAACCGCCGCAGGCCGGGAGTGGTACGGGTGGTTCTTCCGGGAAACACGAGGTCACAGCGGGCGTAGGCACGTAGTACGCGGCGTTGAAGGTGCCGGCACCCGCAGACAATGTATCTCGCGACGAGCGCCGGATAACGGCGCTTCGCGCCGAATCCCTCCGGGCGGGTTGCCGACCGAGTCTCACCAGGCAGATCGCGTTTCGTCGCGCACCGGGCGTAGCCCGGCAACGCGGAAACATCAGATGATTACGCCGTTACCAAGGCTCGCACCAAGGCCCGTTCGGGACAAAATGACCTTTCGGTCACCAACGGCGTACGCGAGCTCGCCGACGATCGTGGTACCCCGGCCGGGCCGGCGGCGGGCGGACGGCGAGGGCGGTCATAAGCCTGCTGAATTCGGGCCGGCTGGTAGCAGGCGACCTTGTAGGCTTTCACACAGTCAGCAGTGGTGCTGGCCATGACGGCGGCGAGCCCGAACCAGCCGACCGCGATGGCCGCCAGCCCCGGCACACGCAATGGAAACGTCCACTCCACCGGCCCTGATGACCACAACACCCGCAATTATCTGGCGCAGGATACCGGCTGTACGCTTAGCGAACGTCGCGCGGCGGGGCGGATCTGCAGTGTCGTATCGGGATTGAGGGACGTCACGGTGACCTGTGACAGGCACGGAGGGGAGCATCATGCGCTTCCGGGGTAGCGTGGCGATCGACCTCGGCACCGTGAACACGCTCGTCTGGGTGGCCGGCCGGGGCATCGTGCTCGAGGAGCCAACCGCGATCGCCATCGACACCGGCGTGGGCAAGGTCGCCGCGGTGGGCGAGGCGGCGGACGCGCTGGCCGACAAGGAACCGCAGGACATCGAGGTGATCCACCCGCTGCGGGACGGGGTCATCGCGGACCTGGACGCGACCGCGGCCATGCTGCACGCGTTCCTGCGCCGGACCCGCCGGTTCTCGCTGATCCGGCGGGACGCGCTGGTGTGCGTGCCGAGCGGGGCCACGCCGGTCGAGCGGCGGTCGATCATCGCCGCGCTGAGCGTGCGGCGGCCCCGGTACAACGTCCGGCTGATCGACGAGCCGGTGGCCGCCGCGGCCGGCGCCGGGTTCGACCTGACCGGCGGGGCGGGCGGCTTCGTGGTCGACATCGGCGGCGGCACCACCGAGGTCGCGGCGGTGGCAGGCTGGCGGGTGGTCAGGTCCCAGTCGCTGCGCAAGGCCGGCAACGCCATGGACGAGGCCGTCGTGCAGGCGGTGCGGAACGAGCTCGGCCTGATCATCAGCCAGCGCGCGGCCCGGCAGCTGAAGATGACGCTCGGCGTCACCGGCGGAGCCGAGGGCTTCGCCGAGGCGGTCGGGCTGGACGTCGCGCAGCGGACGCCGCGTTCGGAGTACGTGCCGGGCGGCCTGGTCGCGATCGCGCTGGAGCCGATCGTCTCGGCCATCGCGGCCACGGTGCACGAGATGCTGTCCGAGATCCCGGCCGGGCTGGCCGAGGACGTGGTCCGGGGCAAGGTCCGGCTGGCCGGCGGCGGCGCGCTGCTGCCCGGCCTGGTCAGCCGGATCGAGACCGCGGCCGGCATCGGCGCGGTCCTGGTCGACGACCCGATGCGGTGCGTGATCCGCGGCGCGGCGGAGATCCTGGAGCGCAAGGACCAGGGCCAGCAATCCGGCCCTGGCCTGCGCCAGTAACCTCTTTTGATCCGAACGGGCCGGGTTCGTGCTTACTCCAGCGGCTGCCTGCTGATCGCGGCCGGCTCGCGCCCGGCCAGCAGCCAGCCGACGACCGCCGCGATCACCGGCATGCCGACCACGATGAACAGCAGTTGCTGGGCCGGCACGCTGGATAGTTCGGACAGGCCATCCAGCGGGTTGTCCCAGGCGTAGCCGACGGCGGCGACGTAGGCCGCCACCGTGCCGAGCACGGCGCCGCCCAGGGCGAGGGCGAAGGCGGTCGCGGCGGTCAGCTCCCGGCGGGTCAGGCTGCCCGCCCCGGTGGCGGTCAGGGTGCGCAGGTCCCGGGCGGTCTCGCTGCGGATGAGGCCGATCGTCATGGCGAGGATGCCCAGCGCGAGGGCGATCCCGAAGACGGTGGCCCAGTCGAGGATCTCCGCCGACGTGGGCGCGCTCGACTTCGTCTCGATGGTCATGCCCGCCGCGGCCGCGGTCAGCCTCGCGCTGGTGATCTGCGCCGCGGTGGGCGGGTGCGGGGCCTGGATGAGCCAGCCGGAGACGCTGGCGTGCAGGCCGAGCGCGTGGATGGCGTGCTCGGTG
>DAIOWL010000639.1:0-4595 GCA_036758545.1 Streptosporangiaceae bacterium
TCAGCGCGAGCAGCAGGTCGAACGGCCCCTCGAACACGTCCAGGTGCACCTGGAAGGCGCTGGACCGTGCCGCGCCGTCCTGGTCGTCACCGGCTAGCGGGTTCAGGTCCGTGCTCACGGTCATGACGGTAGCCGGTTCTGGCTAAACCGCGGATTCGGTCGTCCCGGTGGGGTGGTGTCCGGAGTCGGCATCGACCGGTTCGGCGCGGTTAGCATTGGCGATCCGGCGGGCCAGTAGGCTGTCCGTGCCGCGGGCATCGAGATCGGCGAGCAAGACGGCGATCGCCTCGCGGACGATCCGGCCCCGGTCGGCGGCGGCGCCGTAGCGCAGCAGCGCGAGCCGCGCGCGTTCCAGGTCAAGTAGTTCCTCGGCGGACAGGTAGACGGTGATCTTCTGGGTGTGCCTTTCCCGGCCGCTGGCCAGGCGCTGATCGCCCCCGTCCGGACCTGGGGCAGCTGGGCGCAGGAGTTCAGCGACCCCCGGCAGGCTTACCCTCCGTGTTCGTCCCCTGCCTGCCGCCACCGCTCCAGTACCTCCTTGGCCAGCTCCCGGTAGGAATTAGCCCCCATTGACCCGGAGTCGAAGCTGGTAATAGGTTCTCCGGCCACCGTAGCGTCCGGGAACCTCACCGTGCGGTTGATTACGGTATGAAATACCTGGTCGCCGAAGCCATTAACCATGCTGGCCAGGACCTCGCGGGTGTGCAGCGTGCGCGAGTCGTACATGGTCGCCAGCAGGCCGTCGATTGTTAGCTTCGTGTTCAGCCGGCGGGAGACCTTGTCGATGGTCTCCATCAGCAGCGCCACCCCGCGCATCGCGAAGTACTCGCACTCGAGCGGGATGACCACACCGTCCGCCGCGGCGAGCGCGTTGACCGTCAGCAGGCCCAGGGAGGGCTGGCAGTCGATCATGATGACGTCGTACTCCGACAGCAGCGGCTGCAGCACTCCGCCGAGCACGTACTCACGGCCGACCTCGTGCACCAGCTGGACCTCGGCGCCGGACAGGTCGATGTTGCTGGGCAGGAGGTCCATGCCGTCGACGGCGGTCTTGTACCGCACCTCGTGCGCGGTGACGTCCCGCTCCATCAGCAGGTTGTAGACGGTGTTGTCGATGTCATGCGGCTGGATGCCGAGGCCGACGGAGAGCGCGCCCTGCGGGTCGAAGTCCACGAGCAGGACCCTGCGGCCCACCTCGGCCAGGGCGGCCCCGAGGTTGATCGTGGTCGTAGTCTTGCCGACGCCGCCCTTCTGGTTACAGACCGCTATAGTGCGAGCGGGGCCATGTTCAAGGAGCGGCTCAGGATGGGGAAAGGCCGGATAGGGCCGACCGGTCGGGCCCAGCTCACCTGCCTGGGGCTCGGTCAAGCGCGTCGCTGCCACCAGTGCGAACCTCCCGTACTAAGGCCGGGACGATGCCCACGGAACCTGGTCTTGGACTCTAAGGCCTTGACAGGACGCCGGCAAGCAGGCTCGCCGTATACGCCCCATATCCGCCGGGTGAGCTCTCGCCCGGCGGATATGGGCCGGGTGCAACCGGACCGGCCGTCGCGGTGTTTACCTAGACGTGAACCAGACAGCGACCGGGCCCGATCGCATCGCGGCGGAGCTGGCGGCCGACCTCGACGCGGGCTTTGCCGCCCTCTTCGAGGCGCACCAGAACGTGCTGTTCAGCACCGCGCTGCGGATCTGCGGGCGGTGGGCGGACGCCGAGGACCTCACGGCCACGGCGTTCCTGCGCGCCTTCCGCGCGCTTTCCGGCTATGACCGGGAGCGGATCGCGGCCCTGCGGACCAGGCCGTGGCTGCTCACGATCCTGCTGAACGCCTGGCGCAACCAGGTACGGACCGCGGCCCGGCAGCCGCGGGAGGTGCTGGACGTCGAGCCGCCCGAGCCGGAGGCCCGCGGCGCCAGCGTCGAGGCGCAGGCGGAGCGGCACGAGACCTCCCGCGAGCTGGCCGCGCTGCTGGACCTGCTCCCGGACCGCCAGCGCGTCGCCGTGGTGCTGCGGCACGTGGCCGACCTGCCGATCGCGGAGGTCGCGAGCGTGCTCGGCTGCCCGCCGGGCACCGCGAAATCCCACGTGTCCCGCGGCCTGCGACGCCTGCGTGAGCTCGAGGCCGCCCGGGTCCGCCCGGACGATCCGGCCCTGAACACCGAAGGGGTGAAGGTGTCATGACTTCCGATCACGACCCGCTGCTGGCCGGACTGGCCGCGATGGCCGTCCCGGCTCCCGGCCGCCTGCTGGACAAGGTGGCCGCCCGGTGGACCCGCGTGCCCGGCCCGGCCGGGGACGTCTACGTCGCAGCGACCGACCTGGGTGTGGCCTATCTCAGGACGGCCGGCACGGCGGAGGAGTTCGCCGGCCTCTTCCGCGCCCGGTTCGGCCGCCCGCTGCTGCCGGCGTCCCGGCCGCCGGCCGGGGTGCTGACCGCGCTGCGTACCGGCCGGGCCGGCCGCGTCCCCCTCGACCTGCGCGACCTTACCCCGTTCGCCGCGTCCGTGCTCGCGGTCGCGATGACGATCCCGCGCGGCGAGACCCGCCCGTACGGGTGGATCGCGCGGCAGGCCGGACGGCCGCGGGCCGTCCGGGCGGCGGCCAGCGCGCTCGCGGCCAACCCGGTGCCACTGCTGATCCCCTGCCACCGCATCGTCCAGGCGGACGGGGCAGCCGGCGGCTACGTCTTCGGCGCCCCCCGCAAGGAGGCGCTGCTCCGGCACGAGGGCGCCAACCTGGACGAGGTCCGCGACCTGGCCGCGGCGGGCACGCGCTACCTGGCCAGCGACACCACGGGCGTCGTGTGCTTCCCGTCGTGCCGCAACGCCCGGCGCATCACGCCCGCGCACCGGCAGGGGTTCGCCAGCCTGGCCGCGGCGGGCCGTTCCGGCTTCCGCCCGTGCCTGCACTGCCAGCCCTAGAAGGGCCCGCTTTCGAAAGGGCCGGCTTAGAAGGGCCCGCCTTGGAAGGGGCCGCCTTAGAAGGGAGAGACTCATGACGACACGGCTGCGCCAGCGATGGCTGCTGGCCGTGCTGGTGGCCGGCCAGTTCATGGCCAACGTCGACATCGCGATCGTCAACGTGGCCACCCCCTCCATCCACCGGGACCTGCACGCCTCGGGCGGCGCGCTCGAGTTCGTCGTGTCCGGGTACGTCCTCGCGTTCGCGATGCTGATCATCACCGGCGCCCGGCTGGGCCGCATCGCCGGATACCGGCGGGTGTACCTGGCCGGCCTGGCCGGGTTCACCCTCGCCTCGCTCGCCTGCAGCCTCGCGCCGGGAACCGGGGTGCTCATCGGCGCGCGGATCGCCCAGGGCGCCTGCGCGGCGGTCATGGTCCCGCAGGTGCTCACCGGGATCCAGGTGAGCTTCGACGGGCGGGCCCGGGCGCGGGCGCTCAGCGTCCTGGTGATGACCATGTCCGGCAGCGCCGTCATCGGCCAGGCGCTCGGCGGGCCGCTCATCGCGGCGGACGCGTTCGGCACGGGCTGGCGGTCGATCTTCTGGGTCAACGTGCCGGTGGGTGTCGTGGCGCTGGCGGGCGCGGCGGTGCTGCTGCCGCGCGAGAGCCGCGGGCAGGCCCCGCTGGACCTGCCGGGAGTGGGCCTGCTCACCGCGGCGATGGCGCTGCTCGTCACCCCGCTGGCGTTCGGCCGTGAGCAGGGCTGGCCCGCCTGGACCTGGGCTTGCCTGGGAGCCAGCGTCGTCGCGTTCGCCGGCTTCACCGGCTTCGAGCGGCGGCGGGCGGCCGGGGGCGGCGATCCGGTGATCAACCTGCGCCTGCTGGCGCGGCCGACCGTGGCCTGGGAGCTGATCGCGAACTTCGCGCGGACCAGCACCTACTTCGCGATGCTGTTCGTGCTCGCGCAGTATCTGCAGCAGGGCCTGGGTCGCAGCGCCACGTACTCCGGCCTGATCCTGGTGTCCTGGGTCGCGGCCTTCGGGGTCGCCGCCCCGGTCACCCGGCGGCTGCCGTCCTGGGCGGCGCCGTTCGGCGGGGTGCTCGGATCGCTGATCCTGGCGGCGGCCTTCGCCACGGTCAGCGCCGCGCCCGCGCCCGGTCCGTTCCTCGTCGTGGCGCTGGGCGCGGGCGGGTTCGGGCTCGGAATGGCGTACAGCTCGCTGCTGGGCCGGCTCACCGGCGCGGTCCCGCCGGACGAGGCCGCCGACCTGAGCGGGCTGGTCAACACCTCGGCCCAGGTCGCCGCGGTAGCCGGAGTGGCGGTCTACGGCACGCTCTACTTCGCCCTGGCGGCCCGGCCGGCCCACGCGTTCGGCGTGGTCACGGCGTCGCTCGCGGCGAGCGGGTTCGCGGGTGCGGCCTGCTCGTTCCTGTCCGCCCGCCGCCGCGCCGCCGAGGTCCCGGCCACGCGTGTCGATGAACGTATACCGGCCCGGGCCCGCTAGCGCGCACCATGATCATGGGCAGTTTCGGTCGATATGCGGTCGCAACTGCCCATGATCATGAAACCGCCTTGGCCGGCGGGGTGCGTTAGGACGCACCATGATCGTGGCCAGTTTCTGGCAAGCGCCGGTTTCTGGCCATGATCATGGAACCGCCTCGGGGGGCAGGCGGGGATGGGCTAGGGGGTGCGGG
>DAIOWL010000640.1:0-4579 GCA_036758545.1 Streptosporangiaceae bacterium
CTGGGGTCCTGAGCGATGATTACTAGTCAGGGCCGGTTGTCTGGCACAATGTGATGCTGACCGCTAGGCCATGCGACGCCCTCTCCTCGTTCGCCGGGCCTGGCTCATCTGTGCGGTCCTGTCGGCTGTTCCCCGGTCGGCGCGGTTCCGCCGCATCGCATCTCAACGCTGGGAGAAGACCACAGCCGTGGCTGTCAAGATCAAGCTGAAGCGCCTGGGCAAGATCCGCGAGCCCTATTACCGGATCGTCGTCGCGGACGCGCGCACTAAGCGCGATGGGCGCGCTATCGAGGAGATCGGCAAGTATCACCCGAAGGCCGATCCCTCGCTCATCGAAGTGAACTCCGAGCGGGTGCAGCACTGGCTCTCGGTGGGCGCGCAGCCCACCGACCCGGTCCGCGTCCTGCTCAAGATCACCGGAGACTGGCAGAAGTTCACCGGGGAACCGGGGACCGAGGGCACCCTCCGCACCGCGGAACCGCGCGCGGACAAGAAGGAGCGCTTCGAGGCCGCGGCCAAGGAGAGCCAGGCCGGCAAGGCCGCCAAGGAAGGCGCCAAGGAGAGCAAGGCCGCGAGCAAGGCGTCCAAGCCCGCCAGGAGCAGCGCGGCCAAGGACACTGCGCCCAAGGACAGTGCGGCCAAGGACAGTGCGGCCAAGGACACGGCACCGAAGGACACTGCGCCCAAGGACACTGCGCCCAAGGACACTGCGCCCAAGGACACTGCGCCCAAGGACAAGGCCCCGGCTGCCGAAGCCGCCGACGCCGACGCCGCGAGCGAGGCCCCCGCTGAGTCGAATGGCACCGACGCGAAGGCTGCCGACGCCAGCGCCGCCGACGCGAAGGCCGCCGACGCGAAGGCCGCGGCCGGCGATTCGGGGAGCGGAGCCTAACGTGCTTGAGGAAGCCCTCGAGCACCTGGTCCGGGGCATCGTCCAGTATCCGGACGACGTTCAGGTCGCCAGCAGGTCGCTGCGCCGGGGCAGCGTCCTCGAGGTGCGGGTTCATCCCGAAGACCTCGGCAAGGTCATCGGGAGGGGCGGGCGCACCGCCCGGGCGCTGCGTACCGTGATCGGCGCCCTGGCGGACGGCCGCTACGTCCGGATCGACCTGCTGGACGCCAACGAGGTCCGCTGACTCGATGCGGATAGTCGTCGGCCGGATTGGCCGTCCGCACGGGATCCGCGGCGAGGTCGTGATCGGGGTCAGGACGGACGAGCCTGACCTCCGGTTCGCCGTGGGCGCCACCGTGGACGTCCGTAGTGATCCCGACGACGCCGGCCCTGAGGATCGCGCCGGCGGGGCGTGCCTGACAGTGGCCTCGGTGCGCTGGCACTCGGGGCAGTTGCTGGTCGCGTTCGCCGGGATCACCGACCGGACCGCGGCCGCCGAGCTGACCGGCAGCTGGCTGAGCGTGGACTCCAGCCAGCTGCCGGAAACCGGTGACCCGGAAGAGTTCCGCGACTACGAGCTGATCGGCCTGTCCGTGCGGACCTGTGCCGGCGACCCCGTCGGCGTGGTCACCGACATCCTGCACTACGGCCAGGACCTGCTGGTGGTGCGGCGCCAGGACGAGCCGGGCGGCGAGGCTCTGATCCCGTTCGTGAAGGCGATCGTGCCCGAGGTCGACATCCGGGCCGGCGTCGTGGTCATCGATCCGCCTCCCGGACTGCTTGACCACGCCCAGACGGAGTAGCCGGACAGGTAAAGGAGCGGGCGTGGGCCAGGAAAAAGCCCAGACAAAAGCACTGCGCATCGACATCGTGACGATCTTCCCGGAGTACTTCGGCAGCCCGCTCGGCGTCTCGCTGATCGGGAAGGCCGCGGTCCGGGGCGACATCGAGTTCGGCGTGCACGACCTGCGCCGCTGGGCCACAGACGTCCATCACACCGTGGACGACCTGCCGTTCGGCGGCGGGCCCGGCATGGTCATGAAACCGGACGTCTGGGGCGACGCGCTCGACGAGATCGTCCCCGCTGACGGCGGGTCCGCCCGGCTGGTCGTCCCGACGCCGAGCGGAGTGCCGTTCACTCAGGACATCGCGGCCAGGTACGCGGCCGAGCCGCGGCTGGTGTTCGCCTGCGGGCGTTACGAGGGCATTGACGGCCGGGTCGTCGAGGCGATGCGCGACCGGATGCCGGTGGACGAGGTCAGCATCGGCGACTACGTGCTGGCCGGCGGGGAGGCCGCCGCTCTGGTCATCATCGAGGCGGTGGGACGGCTGCTGCCGGGCGTCCTGGGCAATGCGTCCTCAGCTGGCGACGACTCGTTCGGCGGTGACGGAGACCCCGGCAGTGCCATGCGCGGCCTGCTCGAGGGCCCGGTCTACACCAGGCCGCGGGCCTGGCGAGAACGCGAGGTACCCGAGGTGCTGCTGTCCGGCCACCACGCGGCGATCGCACGCTGGCGCCGGGATATGGCGCTGCGCCGGACCGCCGCGCACCGGCCCGACCTGCTCGCGGCCCTGCGCGACCTGGACCGCCGCGACCGGGAGGTGCTGGCCGAGGCTGGCTTTCCGGTTAGTGCCGAAGATATGGCACACTGAAGTCCGCTGTCTTTTTCAGGCACCTGGCCGGGGACCCCCGAGGTCTGTATGGCGCGAGTAGGCCGGCGCCGGGTGCCCGCCACGACCACCATCGAGGAAACCGCTGTCATGCATACCGCGATTGCCGAAATCGAGCAGGCCCAGACCCGGTCTGACATCCCGGACTTCCGGCCCGGGGACACGCTCAAGGTTCACGTCCGGGTCACTGAGGGGAACCGCTCACGGATCCAGGTGTTCCAGGGCGTGGTGATCCGGCGCCAGGGCAGCGGGGCCCGGGAGACGTTCACCGTCCGCAAGGTCAGCTACGGCGTGGGCGTCGAGCGGACCTTCCCGGTGCACAGCCCGTCGATCGACAAGATCGAGCCGGTCGCCCGGGGCCGGGTGCGCCGCGCCAAGCTGTACTACCTCAGGGAGCTGCGCGGCAAGAAGGCCCGCATCAAGGAGCGTCGCGACCAGACCGGCAGCTGACGCCGGGCAATGGACGACCAGCAAGATCCTGGCACTCTTGCCCCACCTCCTTCCTCAGAGCCGGATGCCGGCTCCGGTAAGCCGGAGCCGGACAAGGACGCACCCGCGGCCAAGAAGAAGAAAAAGAGCTTCGGCCGCGAGCTGCTGACCATCGTCGTCGCGGCCGCCATCCTCACCCTGCTGGTGAAGGCGTTCGTCATTCAGGTGTACCGGATCCCGTCCGCGTCGATGGAGAACACGCTCGAGGTCGGCGACCGGGTCCTGGTGAACAAGGTCGTCTATCACTTCCGCGACATCGCCCGCGGCGACGTCGTCGTGTTCAGCGGGCAGGACTCGTGGGGCCCCGACGCCCCGCCGCCGTCCAGCAATCCGGTGGTCCGGGTCTTCGACGACGTGCTGTCCGGACTCGGGCTGCACAGCGACCAGACCTACTACATCAAGCGGGTGATCGGCCTGCCCGGTGACCACGTGGCCTGCTGTACCGACGGGAAGGTCACGGTCAACGGCGTCCCGCTGACCGAGGACCAGTACCTCTTCGAAGGCAACCCGCCCTCCACCTTCAAGTTCAGCGTGGTCGTCCGGTCCGGGCACCTATGGGTCATGGGTGATCACCGCAGCGACTCCGATGACTCGCGCTACCACTCCGGCGACCCCGGCGTCGGCGCCATCCCGGAGAACCAGGTCGTCGGCCGGGCGTTCCTGATCATCTGGCCGCCATCGCAACTGCGCGACCTGCCCATCCCGACGACCTTCCAGCAGGCGGCGCTGCACGCGGGAGCCGCGGGCGCCGGCGTGCTCCAGGGCGGCCAGGCCGCGCTGGCCGCCGCCCCGGTGGCGGGAGTGGCGGGGGTCCTCGCGGCACCCGTGCTCCTGCTGCGCAGGCGTCGTCGACATTAACCCCGTAACGTGCGGAAATGTGATCAAGCCCGGCAGTTGCCCGGCTTGTCCTCCTCGCCGCGATGGCGCGGGCTGGCGATCCTGCGGCCAGGATTTGGCGCTAAGCTCGACACGATGACGGTGAACCCCGACGAGGGGCAAGGGTCTCGGAAGGGGCACGGATGAGCGGCGCTGGCCGTGGCGTGACGCCGGGGGCCGAGCCAGAGGCCGGCCAGGACGAGAACGCCGCGCCGGGAGAGCCTGAGCAGGCCCGGGCGTCAAGCGCGGACAGCGGCGCCGAGACGCCGGACTCCGAGGCACCGGACCAGGCCCAGGCGGAGGCCAGCAGCACCGCCGAGCCCAGCAGCAACGCCGAGCCCAGCAGCAATGCCGAGGCCAGCAGCAACGCCGAGGCCAGCGGCCCGTCCGCGGACGGCGACAGCGCCGCGGATACGGCGCCGGACGGCAAGACCGCCTCCGGCGGGCGCAAGCCGGCCGCCCGCCGTGGACGCAGGAAGCGGTCGTTCTGGCGCGAGTTCCCGATCCTGGTCGCCGTCGCCCTGCTGCTCGCGGTCGTCATCAAGACCTACGCGATCCAGGCCTTCTTCATACCGTCCGGGTCGATGGAGAACACACTCGAGATCAACGACCGGGTGCTGGTCAACAAGCTCGTCTACGACGTCCGCAGCA
>DAIOWL010000641.1:0-4578 GCA_036758545.1 Streptosporangiaceae bacterium
ACGATGATCATCGTCGCCGTCATCACCCTCATCGGCGCTGGGGTCTCGTGGCGTGGGCTCCGTAGACCCGGGGGCTCACCCTCGGCGAGTCGGCTGCACTGGCCACCACCAGCAGCAGCCGCGCCGCTGCCTGAACCCGGAAACGCGGGAATGAGCGACCCGCCAGGAATGAGGAGGTCCGCATGCCGGGCATGGATTCAGCGCCTGCCATCCAGCCCGGCGCGGACCGGTCCAGTTGGCCGCTGCTGCTGTCACCGCGCGAGATCCGCGGCCGGCGAATCCGCAACCGCATCGTCTCGACCCCGCATGCCACAGGATGGGGGCAAGGCGGCCTGATCGCGCCGGCCGAGGTCGCTTACCACGTGCGCAAGGCGGCCGGCGGATGCGGACTGATCATGACGTTCGGCTCCGCCTCGGTCGACCCCGGCAGCGCTGCCTCCTATGGGTCTGTGTCACTGTGGGACCCCCGCAACGACCACGCGCTCCGCGCCCTGGCCGACGGCGTTCACGCCCACGGCGGGGTGTGCATCTCGCAGATGACCCACATGGGGCGCCGCGGCAACTCCCTGGAGTCAGGCATCCCCTTGCGGGGGGTCTCCGATGTGCCTGAGGGTGTGCATCGTGAGGTTCCGGTCGTGCTCACGACCGGGGAAATCGGCGGCCTCGTCGGCCGGTTCGCCGAGGCCGCGAGCCGGCTGCACCACCTCGGCTGGGATGGCGTCGAGGTGACGTCGTTCGGCTGCCACTTGATCGAGCAGTTCTTCGATCCAGCGATCAACAACCGCGACGACGAGTACGGCGGATCGCTAGAGAACAGGGTCCGGTTCGCCCGCGAGGTCCTGGCCGCTGTGCGGGACGCCACCTCGGACGACTTCATCATCGCCTTCCGCATGACGGCTGACCAGCACCTTCCCTCGGGTATGTCCCAGGAGGACCTTCGATCGGTCGTACAAGCGGTGACCGCGGACGGCCCCGTCGATCTCCTCAGCGTCAGCGGCGGCGCCGGACACACGCAGCGGAGCAGCTCGTTCTTCGTCCCCGGAGATGAGGTCCCGGAGAACGCCAACGGCGCGCTCGCCGGGGCGATGGGTGCCCTGACCGGCATTCCCGTCATCGCCGCCGGACGCATCCTCAACGCGGATACCGGCGAGTACGCGCTGCGTGAGCAGGGCGTGGATTTCGTCGCGATGACGCGCGCGCTGATCGCCGATCCCGACCTGCCCCGGAAGATACCGGCGGGCATCAGCCCTCGGCCATGCATCAGCCTCAACGAGGGGTGTATCGGACGCCTGTACGGCGGGCTACCGATGGCATGCTCCGTCAATGCAGGCATTCGAGACGCCGGGCTCGACGATGCCGAGGACATCCAGGCGGACGCGCCGGACGTGGCGCCCGCCGGCCCCGGGGCCCGCAACCATGTTGTCGTCGTTGGCGGTGGTGTGGCCGGAGTTGAGGCTGCCCGTCGCGCTGCCGCCCGGGGGAGCCGAGTGACCCTGCTGGAGGCGAAGCCAGAGCTGGGCGGGCGCGCTCGCACGGCGGGGCTACGGCGCGGCCGTGAACGCTGGCGCCTCTCGCGCCGCGCGGCCTGCTCGACGCGGTTACCGAGGGCGCAAGGGCAGGTGTGTCTGTTTCCTTGAGCTCACGCAGCCACGCAGCCACACCCTTGCCACGCACAAGCTGAAGGGACCTGTCCAATGAAGGACGTCATCGTCGTCGGGCGTGGCCTCCCCGGCCTGTCCGCTGCGCGGCGGCTGCGGCACTGGGACACTGCCCTGCTAGAGTCCGGCAGAGCCTCGTCCGGGACGACGAGTTCCCGCCCGTTCGGCACTTTATCGGCGGGACCTTCCGGCCGGGTTCGTCCGGGGGGACCCGAGCCGTCGTCGACCCGAGCTCCGGGCGCACGATCGCCCAGGTCGCCGAGGGCACGGCCGAGGACACCGACGCCGCGGTGGCCGCCGCGGCCGCCGCGGCGCCCCCGTGGGGCCGGCTGACGCCCAAGGAGCGGTCCGAACGGCTGCACCAGGTCGCAGACCGCCTCGTCGCGCACGCCGACCTCCTCGCGCGGCTGGAGTCGGCCAACACCGGCAAACCGTCGGCGGTAGCGCAAGACGACATCGCCCAGACCGTCGACACGTTCCGCTTCATGGCCGGTGCGCTGCGCGCACCCACCTCGGCGGCCGCCGGCCGCTACGCCGAGGACCACCTGTCGGTCATCCTGCGCGAGCCGCTGGGTGTCGTGGGGGTCGTGACCCCGTGGAACTACCCGCTGCTGATGGCCGCGTGGAAGATCGCGCCCGTTCTGGCCGCGGGCAACACCCTGGTCATCAAGCCGTCGGAGCAGACCCCGCTGACGACACTGAAGTTCGCCGAGCTCGTCGCGGACATCCTGCCGCCCGGCGCCGTCAATGTCGTCACGGGCCTCGGCCCGGTGGTCGGCGCCCGGCTCGCCGAGCATCCCGACGTCGCCATGATCGCGCTGACCGGTTCGGTCAAAAGCGGCCGGGCCGTAGCGCGCAGCGCAGCCGAGTCGCTCAAGCGCGTCCACCTGGAGCTGGGTGGCAAGGCCCCGGTGGTGATCTTCCCGGACGCGGACCTGTCCGCCGCGGCGACCACGCTGCGCGCCGCCGGGTTACTGGAACTCGGGCCAGGAGTGCGGTGCCGCATGCCGGGTCCTGGTCCACGAGTCGGTAGCCGATCAGTTCATTACCCTCCTGGTCGATGAGGTCAGTGGGCTGGTGGTCGGCGAGCCCGCCGCAGGTGAGAGCGTCGAGATCGGGCCGCTGGTCTCGCAAGCCCACTTCGACCGTGTCACCGGCTACCTCGAGCGGGCCCGAGCGCAGGGGATCCGGGCGGCCATCGGCGGGGGAGCGCTGGACGGCGACGGCTACTTCGTCGCACCGACGGTACTGGTTGACGTGCCCGACGGCGCGGAGTGCTCCCGCGAGGAGATCTTCGGCCCGGTCGTGACGGTGGAGACCTTCACCGACGAGGACGAGGCGCTGACCCGCGCCAACGGCACCCCGTACGGGCTGGCGGCCTCCGCCTGGACCGCAGACGCCCGGCGCAGCCACGATGTCGCCTCGAAGCTCGACTTCGGCACGGTGTGGGTCAACGCCCACCTGGTGCTCGCGAGCGAAGTCCCGTGGGGCGGGTTCAAGGGCTCCGGCTACGGTCGCGACCTCTCCATCTACGCGCTCGACGACTACTCCAGGACCAAGCACGTCATGCACAGCGTGGCTCGCTGAGCCCCGCTACAGCCTGCGGCTGACGGCGCCGGGAGTGGCCGTGAGTTGCAAGGTGTCGATCATGGCGCGGGCCGCCGCCGGGCAGAACGGATCGCGCGGTCGCGCTGCCCAGATGCGGCGCACCGGCGCGAGGCCGCGGATGGGCCGGATCTCGACGTGCGGCAAGGCGTGCGCGGCGGCCAGGCCCGGGATGACCGCCACACCCAGGCCCGCCGCGGCGAACGCCTGCACGGCCACGTTGTCGTCGGTGGTCAGGGCCACGCGCGGATCGAACCCGGCGGCCCGGCAGGTGTGCCGGACGATGCGGAACCAGGCGCTGGCCGGCCCGCCGCCGACCCAGGTCTCGCCGGCGAGATCGGTGAGGGAGACGTCGTGACCGCTGCGCGCCAGGCGGTGGCCCCGCGGAAGCACGGCGCGGAAGCTGTCGTCGAGCAAGTGGACGCGGTCGTAGTCGCGCGAGCTGACCTCGGGAAGTGCCTGGTGATCGTAGACGATCGCCAGGTCGAGCTCGCCGTCGTCGAGCCGGGGCAGCAGGCGCTGCAGGTGATCATCTACCACGGTGAGCGACACGTCGGCATGCTGACGCTGAAACCGGGCCAGCGCCGCCGGGACGAACGTGGCCAGGGCGGTCGGGAAGCTGCCGAAGCGCAGCCTGCCGTGCCGTCGCCCGGTTATCTCGCCGAGTTCCTGCTCGGCGCTGCCGATCCGGGCGATCAGCGCGCGCGCGTGCCGCACGAGGGCGAACCCGGCGTCGGTCAGCTGGACCGGGCGCGTTCCGCGTTCGATCAGCGGCAGGTCCATCGCCCGTTCCAGGGTCGCGACGTGCTGGCTCACCGCCGACTGCGTCATCTGGAGGGCATCGGCGGCGCCGGAGAAGGAACCGCAGGCCGCGATGCTGTCCAGTACCTGGAGCCGCCGGACATGAGATATCAGTTCCACTAATGGATCTTAACAGGAATCCATTGCCTCTAATAGTCGCACGCGGCTAGCGTCACCGCAGATCATCAGAGCGACTAGCCAAGGAGAAAAAATGCCGCTCATCAACGTCAAGCTCATCGAGGACGTCTTCACCCCCGAGCAGAAGCGCCGGATCGTCGAGGAACTCACCGACGCGATGGTCGCCATCGAAGGCGAGAGCATGCGCCAGGTCACCTGGGTGGTGGTCGAGGAAGTCCGCAGCGGCGACTGGGGCATCGCGGGCAAGCCACTGACCACCCAGGACGTCAGGGCCCTCGCCGCCGCACCCGCCTGACCGGGCAGCGGCCTCACACGCCGCAGACCGGGCCCGGCCGGCTCCGGTCCGGCCGGGCCCGCGCCCGCGCCGGGTAGGTTC
>DAIOWL010000642.1:0-4577 GCA_036758545.1 Streptosporangiaceae bacterium
ACCGCGTGCTGGGCGTCCACATCGCGGGCCCGTCCAAGCCCGGCCAGTTCGCCGAGTCGTGGGTGGACCTGCTGTTCGTCAAGGGCTTCGACGCCGGCCAGCCGATCGTGTACCTCAGTACCGACGCCGGCCAGCCGCTGACCGCGGTGCTGGAGCGTTCCACCTACGTGCCCGCGCTGGACAAGGCCTCCTTCAACGGCGGGGATGACTTCCTCGGCTCGGCCCGCGAGCGGCTGTTCGGCTTCATCAACGGCCAGACCGGCGCGGCCAACCCGAACGCGCAGGGATTCGTGCACCTGGTCAAGGACGGGTTCGCCTCATCGGACGCCTCCGCCGGCAACACCGCGATGATCGACGCGCTGCGCAACGGCGGCGACCTGCTGAACGTGTTCGGTGACTTCCCCACCCTGACCGATCCCCGGCACGCCGACGCCTACAGCCCGCTGTGGGACGCCCAGCTCGGCCTGTGGACCCCCAAGGCGGTCGCCGCGGGGCTGAACACCCGCCAGATCGACGAGAACCAGGTCTTCAACCTGGCCGCCACCCGGCCCGACCTGCTGACCGGCGTCAACCCGGCCACCGGCCAGCCCGCCCCCTACGGCTCGGTCGGCGTGGACATCAACTGCGCGGTGATCGGCTTCACCGCCAGCGCCCCCACCGCCAACCTCGCCCCGCCCGCCCCCAACTCCCAGTTCCCCCCGCGCTGACCACAGCCCCAAGCGCGACGGCGGGCCCGGCCGGGCCCGCCGTCGTGCGGAGCGAGAAACGCATCCCTGCAGCTGCTCAGAGCGAGCCTGCCGGGGCACTTCACCGCTCCATGCCGGGGGAAGCGCGTGCCCCCTTGGCCGGACCCGGCAGGCGAGAGGTAAGAAACCAGGCGGCTGACGACGCAAACTACGTGTAAGCGGGCTGGACGGCCCGCGAATGTCGTATCGACGGAAGGACACCATTCCCATGACCGTTACGCTGGGCATACTCGCGCTGCTGGAAGCCAAGGCCGGTAAGGGCGACGAGCTGGCGGCATTCCTCAAGGCCGGCCGGGACCTGGCCGTCGCCGAGCAAGGCACCGTCACCTGGTACGCGTTCAAGATCAGCGACACCAGCTACGGCATCTTCGACACCTTCGCCACCGACGACGCCCGCACCGCGCACATCAATGGCCAGATACCGGCCGCGCTCGCCCAAGTATCGGCCGACCTGCTGGCCCGCGAACCGGACATCCGGCCCGTCAACGTCCTAGCCGTCAAGTAGGAGGCCGGCTGGATGCGTGAACCGCCGGAGGACCGTCCAGTACAGGTCGCGCGACCGCAAGTAGTCGTCGGCCTCACCCTTGAGGGTCAGGTAGAGGCCTGAAGGTTCCTCCGGCGGCACCGGGCCCGCGCCCCACGACGAGATCAGCACGAACCGCGGGATCGCCGCGATCTGTGCGGCGTTGATGGAATGCACGGCGGCGTCGCGGTCGATCGCGGTCTTGAGCCCGGTGCTGCTGCCGGTTCCGGCCCCGGCAGCGTAGACGACCGCGTCGGCGCCGGTCAGCACGGTGGCCAGCTCGGCGGCTGTCGCCCGCTCCAGGTCGGCTATTGCAGCCCGCATCCCGGCGGCGGCCAGCCGGGGCTCCCGCGCCGGGTCACGAATCGTACCGGTCACCTGGTGTCCGGCGGCCGTGAGCAACCCGCCGAGCAGCAGTGCCGTTCTCCCGTTCCCGCCGATGATCATCACATGCATCCTGGTACCTCTGCTGGTCCGCCGTTGCAACTCGTTTTACGCGCACCATGTTCGTCACCAGGCCGGTGACAGGACATCGCACGATTCCGGTGATTAACCGCATGAACAGGCGAACGGCATAGACAGCTAATGGGGGTCGGCGTAGGGGCCGACGGGGTTGGCCAGGCCCGCGGCGACCGCGGTGTCGGTATCCCAGGCTTGTCCGTCGACCAGGCCGCGATCGAACTCTGCCGGGTCGCGGCCGGCGCGGGCGGCGGCGAGGCGGGCGGGCAGGTCGTACGGCACGATGACGTGGAGCAGGGGGTCGGTCGTGGGGAGCAGTGCCCGGCCGGCTCCGAGCAGCTGTCCGGCCCGGCGCGGCGCCCCGTGGCTGGCTGCGACCTCTCCCAGGCCGGCCAGCGCCAGCGCCATGCCTGCGGTGCCGCCCAGTTTCTGCCAGGCCTGCAGGGCCTCGGTGAGCAGCGGGCCGGCTGCGGGCGATGCCGCCTCGGCTTCCTCGAGGCCGGCATTCAGCAGCACCAGGGCCAGGTCCCACTGGTCGTGCCCTGCGCGCAGCACCGGCAGGCTGTCAGCAAACCTGGCCCGCGCCTCGGCGTGCTCGCCCCGCCGTGCGGCGAGTAGCCCGAGGCTCCCGAGCACAACGGCGCGGGCCATGTCGTCGCCGGCGGCATCGAGTTCACGCAGGCCCGCCTGGAGGTGCGCGCAGGCCGCATCGGCATCGCCGCCGGCGAGCTCGGCGCTGCCCAGGTAATAGCGCAGGTAGGCGTCGAAAGGCTGTCCGTATGTTGTCTCGGCGTGGCTCCGCACCAGCCGTGCCTGTTCCAGCAGTGCCCGCGCCTCGGCCGGCCGTTGCTGGCCGGTGCGCACCCGGGCCAGCAGGGTGAGGCCGTAGGCCAGCCAGCGGCTGTCCCCGGCCGAACGGAAGATCTGCACGGCGGATTCCTCGCACGCCGCCGCCTGAGCAAGCTCGCCGCGTCCCCAGTGTTGCAGCGCCGACCCGTGCAGCACCTTGGCCCAGGCCAGGGTGTCCTCAGCCTCGCCCCGCCGCGCCAGCAGCGCGGCGTACCAGGACCCGGCCTCCGTGAGCTGGCCGGACATCAGCCAGTACCAGCCAAGTGCGCCCGCCAGGTCGACGCCGACCGCCAGCACGCCGCCCGCGCTGATGCTCCAGGCGAGCGCGGCGCGGATGTTGTCCTGCGCGTGCCCCAGCCGCGCCATCCAGTAGTCTCGCTCGGCGGGTACGAGCAGCAGCGGCTCGGCGCGCTCGGTCAGGTCCCGGCTCAATTCGGCGTGGCGGCGATGAGCCTGGGCTGCCTCTCCGGTCGCGTCGAGCTGCTCGAGCGCGAACTCGCGGATCGTCTCCAGCATGCCGTACCACGGGGTGGTCTCGTCCAGCGGCTGGACGTATATGAGGCTCTGGCCGGCCAGCGAGCTGATCGCCTCGAGCGGATCAAGGTCGTCCGGACCGTCCTTGACGAACAACTCCGCCGCCTCGAGCGTGAAGCCGCCGGCGAACACCCCGAGCTGGCGGAACAGGTGCTGCTCGGGGGGCGCGAGCAGGTCATAGCTCCAGGCGATAGCCGCCCGCAGCGTCCGCTGCCGTTCGGGCAGGTCCCGCGGGCCGCGGGTCAGCAACGGCAGGCGGCGTTCCAGCCGCGCGAGCAGGGCCGCCGGCGAGAGCACCGTCAGCCGGGCCGCCGCGAGCTGCAGCGCCAGCGGCAGCCCGTCTAGCCGGCGGCATATCTCGGCGACGGCGGCTGCGTTGGCTTCGGTCAGCTCGAAGCCGGGCTGGGCGTCGCGCCCGCAGGCGACGAACAAGGCGACCGCCGGCACGGCAGCCAGTGTGCTCAGGTCAACGGGAGCGCCCCGTTCCGGCAGCCCGAGCGGGGCGACGGCGACGACTTTCTCGCCGCGGACGCGCAGCGGCCCCCGGCCGGTCGCCAGCACCTTCAGCCCGGGCACCAGCTCCAGGAACTGCTCAACAAGCGGCGCCGCCGACACTAGCTGCTCAACGTTGTCCAGGACCAGCAGCAGGTGGCGGGGACCGAAGAAGGCCAGCAGGCTGTCACGAAGCGCCTGGCCGGGCGGCGTGGAGACATGCAGCTGCCGGGCTACGGTCTCGCCGATCAATGCCGTATCGGTCAGCGTTTCGAGCGAGATGAACGCGGCGCCGTCAGCAAACTGGCCAGCGACGGCGTCCGCCGCGGCGAGCGCCAGGGTGGTCTTGCCGACACCGCCGGGCCCGGTCAACGTCACCAGGGCCACGTCCGCCTGCAGCAGCATCGCGGTGACCGCTCGCAGGTCCTCCGCCCGGCCGACCAGCGGCCGGCGCATGACGGGCAGCGGCGCGGCGGGCGGCGCCGCGGGCGGGCTGGCGAAGCGGTCCGTCAGGAGCAGCGCCAGGTCATCGGCGACCAGGGCACCCAGCTCGTCGGCATCCTCGAAGCGGCGATAGGAGACCACGCCCTCGGCCTGGATCATCTCCAGGAAGCTGGTCAGCCGCGGCTCCCGCCGCGATGCCTTCTTCGTATAGATCAGCCGCGGCTGGCCCGCCGACAGCCGGTACTCATCCTCCAGGCCCGAAACCTCCATGCCGGGGGCCACCCACCCGTAGGACGCGGCGTAGATTCCGATGAAAATATCGCTTTGCTCCAGGTAGGCCCGGTACAGATCCCGCGGCGGGTAAGGCCGGGCACCGAGCTCGAACAGCACGGGCGTCAGCCGCAGCTGCGTGATCGCGGCGGCCACGGCCTGCCGTTCGGCGGCCAGTTCCTCCAGCGTGGAGCTGACGAAGACACGGACCCGCTGATCCGGCGTTCGGATCATCACGCAGCTGCCCGCCCTTCGCCACC
>DAIOWL010000643.1:0-4564 GCA_036758545.1 Streptosporangiaceae bacterium
GTGGGGGCCTTGAGGAAGAAGAACGGGCGCCAGCCCGCCGCCGGGATCTCGCCGCCCATCTCCTGCATGTGCTTGCGGTAGTTCACCCCGGCGCAGATCACCTTGCGCGGCCACTGCAGCGGCGGGAGCAGCGCGTCGTATTCGATCACCGGCGCGTTGTCCACGTCCAGGTCGCGCAGGACGGCTTCGGCCTCGGGCCAGTCCTCAAGCAGGTCCATGCTGGTCGGCCAGCGCTCGAGGCCGGCCGGCCCGACGAGCGCGCCGTCCTCGCGCAGCACCCCGAAGCCCCGGGCGCCGCGGGCGGTGTAGCTGGCCAGCGACCAGGTCATCGGTTCACCTGATCGTGGACGCTGGCGATGTCCAGGTCGCCCCAGCCGTCGGCCAGGGCCTTGTCGAAGACCTCCTTGGCCGCGGTGAACACCGACGCGGACAGGCCCATGCTGGCGGCGTGCTCCTCGATCTGCTCCAGGATCGGGTGCAGCGTGCTGATCGGGCCGGGGGCGGGAGACCAGGCGCGTTCGGCCATCAGCGGGCCGCGCTGGCGCCAGATGGCCGAGCTGGCGATGGACTCGTCCAGGGTCTTCTGGACCAGTTGCAGGTCAAGGCCGCTGCGCCGGGCCAGCGCCATCGCCTCGGCCGCGGCGACGGTGTGCACGGCGAGCAGCAGGTTGGCGACGTACTTCATCCGGGCACCGGTGCCGAACGCGCCGGTGTAGATCCACGGACCCGAGATGGCGTCGAGGACCGGCGCCACGGTGTCGACGCTCTGCTTGTCGCCGGAGGCGAACGTGGTGGCCTTCCGCGGCGCGACCATGCCCGGGCTGCCGGAGATCGGGCAGTCGAGCAGGTCGCCGCCCTTGGCCCGTACCTGGTCGCGCAGGCGGGCCTTGCGGTCCACGTCGATGGTGCTCATCTCGATGTGGATCGTGCCCGGCTTCAGGTTCACCAGGGTGCCGGCCGGGCCCGCGATGATCTCCTCCACGTCGTCGGCGGTCGGGACGATCGAGAGGATGACGTCTGCTTCCGCGGCGACCTCGGCCGCGCTGGCGGCGACGCTGCCGCCTTCCTTAGCCAGTTCGGGCGAGCCGCTGCGGCGGTAGCCGGTGACGTGGAAGCCGCGTGCCATCAGGTTCCTGGCGATCGGCAGGCCCATCTTGCCCAGGCCGATCACGCCCACACGATCCATCGCTGCCTCCTCGCCGCGGCGGCTTGGTACCTCAAACTGTATGCAGTTTGGCGGTTGGGTTCAAGAGGGTGCGACCGGAAACTGCATGCAGTTTGGTGGCTGGCACGCTGCCTGGGCGGGGCGATTCATGACCGAGGCGGGCGAGTGGGGCGCGTAGCCGAAACAGGGCCTGCCAGGCGCACCCCCCGCATCCGACGCGGTGACCTGGCACGAGCGTTTCATGATCGTGGGCAGTTTCGACCAGACAGCGACCGAAACTGCCCGTGATCATGACGCCGGGGCAGCGAGTTGTGGGTGCATCGCGATGGCGCGAGGGGTGCGTTTCATGATCGTGGCCAGTTCGCGGCACATAGCACCGGAAAGTGGCCACGATCATGGATTGGGGCGAGCGAGTGGCCGGGGCGGGGTGTGGGTAAACTGTATGCAGTTAGCGTTGCCGTGTGAACTGGACCCAGCTGAGGTCGTATCGAGGAGAATGCTGTCCATGCCTCGTGTCGTGCAGGTGCCTGACATCCGCAAGGTCGACCTGCCCGAAGCCCGGCAGGCCATCCCGCACGTCCACGCCTACCTGCGGGAATGCATCCTCGACGGCACGCTGAAGCCGGGCACCAAGCTGTCCCAGGTGAGCCTGGCCGCCCAGCTCGGCATCAGCCGCACCCCGCTGCGTGAGGTGCTGCGGATGCTGCAGGAGGAGGGCCTGGTCGAGATCGAGCCGAACCAGCGGACCCGGGTGGCGGGCCTGGATCCGCAGGAGCTCGACGACGTCTACGCGAGCCGGATCCTGCTGGAGACGCTGGCCCTGTCGATGACGATCGGGCACTTCGGGGCCACCGAACGGGCCGAGGCCAAGCGGATGCTGACCGCGATGCGCCAGGCCGCCAAGACCGGCGACTTCGACGCGTGGTTCGGGGCGCACACCGACTATCACCGGGTCTGCACGGCGGCGGCCGGCGAGGCGATGCAGCGCCAGCTGCGGGCCTTCGCCGACCGGACCACCCGCTACATCCGCATCTACCAGCTGTCCGAGCCGAACAGCTGGCAGACCGCGGGCGACGCCGAGCACGCCGCCATCCTGGAGGCGCTGATCGCCGGGGACGAGCGGGGCGCGCTGACCGAGATGGCGCACCACCTGGAGCGCACGGCGCTGCGGGTGCTGGCCGACTGCGCGCCCGGCTACCAGCCCGCGGCCGTTCCGCACGCGGTGGCGCTGATCGACCGCGAGGCGCCCGCCGCGCTGCCGCTGACTAGTACTGCGACGCCGTGAAACCCCGGATCCAGGGCGTTTGAACGCCATGGATTCCGGGTTTCATAGCGTTTCCGCTGACCGGACGGGTAGTGGTCAGGGGGTGGCCTCGGCCGGGGTGGCGGAGCGGAGCTGGGGCTGGGTGATAGGGCGGGCGGTGGGGCCGAGCCACATGTCGATGGAACCGGGTTCGGCCGGGTCGAAGGTGCGAGGCATCCAGGCCGCGTCGTCCTCGATCCGGCGCACGCCGAAGGAGTACTCGTAGGTGAACCCCTCCGGTCCCAGGAAGTACAGGAAGATCGCGCCCGACTGCGGGTGGCGTCCCGGGCCCATCTCGATCTCGACGTCGTGCTCGACCAGGTAGTGCCAGTTCCTGAACACGTCGTCGATGGTCTCCACCTGGAAGTTCATGTGGCACAGGCCCGGCTCGTCGCCGCGGAAGACGGCGAGCTTGTGGTGCACCGGATCGATCCGCATCAGGCAGGCGGCGTCGCCGAGCCAGTCAGACACACGGGCGTTGAAGCGCGTGCTCCAGAACCGGTAGGCCTCGTGCACGTCCGGCGCGTCCAGGCAGAGGTGGCCGAACTCGGTGATCCCGGCGGCACGGCTGAAGGCCACCGGCCGGGCCACCGTCTCCTGCTGGTTCACCAGCTCCAGCCGGTTGCCGAACGGGTCGTCGAACGCGATGAACTCATGCACGCGCCGCGACCTGGCCTCGGCGGCTGAGCCGCGGTGCACGCTGATGCCGGACCGCTCGAGCTCGGTCTCGGCGGCGTCCAGCGCCTCGGCGTCAGCCACGCTGAAACCCGAGGAGATGACTCCGGAGGGCCCCTCGACCAGGGCCAGGCAGTGGTGCCGGCCGTCGGCGCGCAGGTGGGCGACGCCGACTTCGGTGGGCGTCACCAGCTCCAGGCCGACGATGCCGGTGGCGAAGCGAGTCGCCGCGTCCAGGTCCGCCACCCCGGACCTGACGTAAGCGATATCGGTGAGCGTGATCATCGCGCCGTCTGCTATCAGGCGAAGACCGGCGCCAGGTCGATGTAGATCTGCCAGTCCCGCACCAGGTCGCCGTCGAAGACCAGGACGTCGCAGTTCGGCACGGTAACCGACTTGCCGTCCTTGCGCCGGTACTCCACGTCGATCTGCACGATGACGGTGTCGCCGACCTCGTGCACCTCCAGGATGTGGTGGGTCAGGCCGTCGATCGTGGTCCAGAATCCCTCCACCCCCTCCTTCACCGCGGCGTGCCCGATGGCCGGGTCCATGTTGGCGAAGCGGAACCGCACGTCTTGTGTGAGGTGCGAGATGAACTTGTCGGCGTTCATGCCGTCGATGTCGGCGAAGATGGGGGCTACGTCACGGCTCACGGTTCACTCCTTCGTTCGGGTGGGTTCGTTCGGGGCGGGCTCTGAGTTGGCGAGGAAGGTCTCGGGTGGCGGGGTGCCCCACAGGTGCGGGGGCACGTCCCAGTCGCCGGCCACCCAGCAGTCATCGATCTGGTCGATGTCGGAGAACCACTCGATCCACGAGCCCCACGGGTCGGGGTTGTAGTGGAAGAAGTTCGATCCGATGGTGTGGCGGCCCAGGCCCCAGCCCGCCTGGTGGCCCTTGGACCGCATCCGGTCGGCGCCGACGGCGATCGCGTCGATGGACGGGACCTCGAAGCTGGCGTGGTGGAAGCCGCGATGGGTGCTGGAGATGAAGCCGAAGACGTGGTGGTCGCCGGGCCCGGCGTTGAGGAACGTCACCAGGTCGTGGTGGATCGTGTCGCTGACCCGCAGCCCGAGCACCTGGGTGTAGAAGTCCGTCATCCGCGCGGGCTGCGCGGTGAACAGCAGGGAGTGCCCGAGCCGCCGCGGCAGGACGTCCTCGGTGGCCGTCCGCCACTGGGCGACGTCGAACCGCTGGCGGGTGCCGCCCATGTTGACCAGCACCTCGGCGGCCGGCCGAGCCGGCGCCTGGGGTTCGTCGAGCAGCTGCACCGCGGTGCCGTCCGGGTCGCGCAGCCACAGGCCGTCCTCGGTGGCGCCGGGCGGCGGCTCGATGACGGGCGTACCGGACCGTTCCAGCGCCTCGCGGACCGCGTCGGTCGTGCCGGGCCTGAGCGTGAAGGTGACGTGGTGCAGCCGCTTGGC
>DAIOWL010000644.1:0-1093 GCA_036758545.1 Streptosporangiaceae bacterium
CGTTGCTGACGCTCGGGAACAGGAAGATATCCTCCGGGTCGACGGCAAGCCCGCGGGCGCGGCGCAGGTGGCCGGTGAGCTGATCGCGCAGGTCGAGCGGCGGCTGCCGGGCCGGCGAGGCGGCCAGGCGCATGGCCCGGGTCCAGTCCCGTTCGGAGATCAGGCCGGGGTCGGCCAGGCCGGGCCGCAGGTCATAGGTGATCGAGGTGGCCGGGCGCGCGGCCGAAGGGGCCGGGGGCACTGTGCCGGAGGCGCCAGATAGTACGGTGCCGAACGCGCCGGCTCGTGCGGCGTCGCCGGCCCCGCGCTCCACGTAGGTGGACCCGCCCGGGCGGGCGACCAGGAACCCGGCCGCGGTGAGCTCCTCGTAGGCGGCCACGACGGCGGTCCGGGCCAGGCCGAACGTCGCGGCCAGGGTCCGGGTGGACGGCAGCCGGTCGCCGTCGTGGACCTGGCCGCGGGCGATGGCATCGATCAGCGCGTGCGCCACCTGGCTGGACCGGGGGCCGCTGCGCCCGTTCAGGTCCAGCGTGAAGTTGACCGGGATAGCCGTCCGCATCAGCCGCAGGCTACGACACCGTCGCGGTGACCCGGCAGCCGGGAGCGTTTCCGCTGCGGGAAAGATAGCACCCATGAGCGCGCTGCGGATCTCGGCGGTCACGGTCACCCCGGTCGCGTTCGCCGACCCGCCGCTGCTGAACTCGGTCGGCGTACACGAGCCGTTCGCGCTGCGGGCCGTGGTCGAGGTCAGCACCGACGGCGGCCTGTCCGGGCTGGGCGAGACCTACGCCGACGAGCGGCACCTGGCCGCGCTGTACGCCGCGGCCGACGCCATCGTGGGCGCCGACGCCTACCACACCGGGCAGATCTACCGCCGGGTCCAGGCCATCGCGGCGCCGGATACGCCGATCGCGTCCGGCCTGATCGGGGACAGCTCGGCCACCGACCGGGTGTTCTCCCCGTTCGAGGTGGCCTGCCTGGACATCCAGGGCCAGGCCGCCGGGCGGCCAGTGGCCGACCTGCTCGGCGGCGCCGTGCGGGACGAGGTGCCGTTCTCCGCCTACCTGTTCTACAAGTGGGCCGCGCACCCGGG
>DAIOWL010000644.1:1193-4558 GCA_036758545.1 Streptosporangiaceae bacterium
GCCCGGGACCTGGACGGCGTGCTGGAGTACCTGGAGGACCCGACCGCGGGCATCGACGGCATGGCCCGGGTGGCGCGGCTCGCGCCGATGCCGCTGGCCACCAACATGTGCGTGGTGGCCTTCGCCCACCTGCCCCCGGCCATCCGGGCGGGCGCGGTCCAGGTGGTGCTGTCCGACCACCACTACTGGGGCGGCCTGCGCCGGTCCCGGCTGCTCGCCGGGATCTGCGAGACGTTCGGCCTCGGCCTGTCCATGCACTCCAACTCGCACCTGGGGATCAGCCTGGCCGCCATGGTCCACCTCGCCGCCGCCACCCCGAACCTGACGTACGCCTGCGACACGCACTGGCCGTGGAAGACCGAAGACGTGGTGGCGGGCGAGCCGTTCCGGTTTGCCCACGGCGCGCTCCGCGTCCCGGACGCGCCCGGGCTCGGGGTCGAGCTCGACCGGGACGCGCTGGCCCGGCTGCACGAGCAGTACCTGCGGTGCGGCCTGCGCAACCGGGACGACACCGGCTACATGCGCCGCGTCGTCCCCGGCTACGAGCGCAAACAGCCGCGCTGGTAAGTTCCCCGCCTAGGCGGCGAGCGGTACCGGGGGCGGGAAACCCGGACCGTTCGGGACCATGGGAGGACGGACGGATGAGCCAGGTCTCGGTGGCCAAGGCGGCGCCAGCGGCGAGCATCCGTGACCGGCCAGGTGGTTACCTTCGAGGAGGCGATACGGATAAAGAGGGCATTTCGGGCATGCTCCGGAGCGAGTCATGGACGGCAGGCGGCCCTAGGGCAGGCGTGAGATGCAGAAGAGGCTCCCGGTGACAGTGGGACGGGCACCCCGGCCCGTTCGGGAAAGTAAGAATGGTCAGCGGCCCTGGCCTGTGGTGTAGGCGCGGACGTCGGCGACGCTGAACCAGCTGTCGCTGGCGGCGGTCAGCGCGATGCGGACGTAGCGGACCGGGGTGCCGGTCAGCGGGACGGTGGTGAGCTGGCCGGTTCCGGCGGCCGAGGCGACGGCGGTGCTCCAGTTCACGCCGTCGGTGCTGGTCGTGACGGTGTAGCCGCGCGGGTAGTCGCCGGACGACACACCCGTGTCGAAGACGACCTGGCGGGCGGCGACCGGCCGTCCGAAATCGACCTGGAGATACTGGCCCGGGGCCTGGGCGGCGCCGGTGGAGTAGCGGGTGCTGGCGTCGCCGTCCGCCGCGTTGGCGGCCACGTCGCCGGTGCAGCACGGGTCGGCCGGACCGGGCGGGTTCGCGGTCGCGGTCCAGCCCTGCGGGCTGACCTGGCGCAGCGCGTACGAGCCGGGCACCGTGCCGCGCCAGGTGAAGGTGGCCAGGGCCCCGCCGGGCAGCGTGTAGCTGAAGGCCTGGTCGCCCTCCCGCACGCCGAACGTGCTCGGGTTGTCGTTCTCGTTGTGCGCGACCAGCACCGTGCTGCCGTCCGGGTTGCGGAAGGCCACGTCCATGACCTGCCCGTTCCACCCGGTGGTGCCGAACGAGGTGCTGGCGATGCGCACCGCCCCCGGCTGCACGAAGCGGGCCAGGTGGCCGAGCGTGTAGTACTCCGCGTTCCGCGTCACGGTGTCGCCGGGGCCCACGGTGACGATGGGGGTGCAGGTGGCGCAGCCGCCCACGTGCGGGCCGCCGGACGGGTCGAGGGCCAGGTTCCAGTTGATGACGGTTTCGGCCCAGTTGCGCGGCGAGCCGATGATCAGGTTGCGGGCGTGCCACTTGAGCGTGTCGGAGAAGGTGTTCGCCGGGTCGGCGGACTGGCTGCCCGAGCACTCGGTGAAGTAGATCGCCGTGTCCGGGAACTGGTTGTGCAGCGTGGTCATCGCGCTCGGGTCGCCGAAGTAGCAGTGGTAGGCGACGCCGGCCACGTACTTCGCCGCCGGGGAGCTCAGCACGTTCTGCGGGTAGGCGTTGATGTCGGCGGTCTCGTCCGGCGGAGTGGCCGCGACGTCGTTGGGGTGTTCGGTCCAGTTGTGGTCGTAGGCGAAGATCTGGGTGCGCAGGCCCGCCGCGCGCAGCATCGGCCCGAGGTCGGAGATGACCTTCTCCTCCTGGGCCGACGGCATGTCGGTGCCCGGGTAGCCGGAGGGAGTGCGGTTCTGCGGCTCGTTCTGCACCGTGATCGCGTTCACCGTGACGCCGTTCGCCCGGTAGGCCTGGACGAACTTCAGCAGGTAGAGCGCGTAGGAGCGGTAGACGCGCGGGTCGTCGATGAGGCGGCCGCCGATCAGGGAGCCGTTCGTCTTCATCCACGCGGGCGGGCTCCACGGGCTGGCGATGATCTGCAGGTGCGGGTTGAGCGCCTTGGCCTGGCGGAGCAGCGGCAGGATCTGGGCCTGGTCGTGCGCGATCGAGAAGTGCTGCTGGGCATAGTCGGTCTGCCCGGCGGGCAGGTCGTCGTAGGTGTAGTCGGCGGTGGCGACGAAGTCGCTGGCGCCGATCGGCTGGCGCAGGTAGTCCAGGCCGTCGCCGGTCACCGGGTCGAACAGGGACCGCATGGTGGCCGCGCGCGCCGCCGGGGACAGCCGGTACAGCACGGTCGCCGACGAGTCGGTGATGGCCCCGCCGAAGCCCTGCATCCGCTGGTAGGTCAAGGTGGGGTCGACGACGATGGTGGGCGCGCTGGGCATCGCGCTGCCGAACGTGGCCGGGGCCAGCGCGGTGAGCTTGTCGGTGCCGTCCGGGGTGGTCACCCAGACATGCGCGGTCACCGGGGCCGGGCTGGCGGACGCGGACGCGCCGGCGGCGAGGGTGGTGGCGCTCACCGCGGCCACCGCGGCGCCCAGTGAGGCCATGACAATTCTGATCCGGGCCATCGTTGTCCCATCATGTAACAAAATGAAACAAATCCGAAACCTGTTCTGCCCGGTAGCGAACCAGTGCGGGCCCCGGCTGTCAAGGTTCGCGAAGGGCTCCGGGGCCGGCGCGCAGCATGACCCGCACAGGCCCGCCCCCGCGGGACCGGTCACGGTCAGGACGGCACGGTCAGTCGCTGAAGACGGCGCGGCGCAGCGGTCCGACCGCGCCGCACAGCCGGAAGAAGGCCCGGGCGGTGGTGCGCAGCAGGCGGCTGCGGGAGATAGCCATCCGGGTGTAGAGGCGGACCCCGCGGACGGTCTTGAAGCCGCGGTCGAGCATCTCGGCCTGGTAGTCACGCAGCGCCGTGGCCAGCGGGGATGTGCCGCTGCCGGGCGGCTCGATGATCGGGTAGCGCGAGATGACGTGGGCCCGCGGTGAGGAGTACCAGCCGAGCAGCCCGGCGAGGACGGCGGTGTTGCGCTCGGGCTCCTGCAGACCGACGACGTCGGCCCCAGCCTTGACGATCGCGGCGGCGATCCGATGCAGGGCCTTG
>DAIOWL010000645.1:0-1575 GCA_036758545.1 Streptosporangiaceae bacterium
GCGGGGTCCTTCAGCCGCTCGTAGTTGCCGGTCGCGGTCTTGCCGGAGGACAGCGAGCTGTCCAGCCAGCTGTCGTACATCTGGTACGGGGTGACCCCACTGACGGACCAGTGCGAGGTCAGCTGGAAGTTACCGGAGGCGACGTCGGCGAACCAGGCGTCCGTCGACTGGCCCTGGAACGTGGCGTCGATGCCGGCCGCCTTCAGCTGCTGCGCGACCAGGGAGTCGACCTGGGCGTAGTCGGTGTAAGCGGACGGGTTCGTGATCGTGATCGAGACCTTCTTGCCGTCCTTGGCGAAGAAGCCGTCCGATCCCTTGGTGTAGCCGGCCTTCTGCAGGATCTGCTGCGCGGTGGCCGCGCTGCCCGCTGCGGGTACGGTCATGCTGGCGACCGGGCCGCTCCAGGCGTCGAACAGCTGCGGGGTCAGGCCGGTGGCGTTGAGGACCGGGTTCTCCAGGCCGGACTCGCCCTCGGAGGCCAGCAGCTGGCGGTTGATCGCCGCGCTGATCGCCTGCCGCACCGGCAGCTGGTTGGTCGGCCACTTGTTCAGGTTCGGGACCAGGCTGTTGGTCCCGCCGGGCGCCTCCCAGTGGTGGTGGAACTCCGGGTTGGTGCTGATGAAGCTGTGCTGCAGGCCGGGGATGTAGTTACCGGTCCAGTCGATGTGCCCGGAGAACAGCGCGCTCAGCGCGCTCGTGTTGGACGTGTACACCGGGAAGAAGACCTTCGGGACCTGCACCTGGGAGGCCTGCCAGTAGCTGGTGTTCTTGACCAGCGTGAAGCCCTGCGGCGTGAAGCTGCCCAGCTTCATCGGGCCGGTGCCGACCGGGCTGGGGTCCGCGAACGTGGCCGGGTTGCTGACCGACTTCCAGATGTGCTCCGGCACCATCGCGGTGCCGGCGATGGACTGCAGGTTGGTGAACTGCGGGGTCGCGAAGGTGAGCACGACGTTGTTGCCGGACGCGCTCACGCCGTCGTACTTCACGCCGTTGAGGTTGACCGCCGCGTTGGCCTTCAGCATGTTGAAGGTGAAGACCACGTCGGCCGGCGTGAACGGCTGGCCGTCGTTCCACTTCACGCCCTGGCGGATCGCGAAGGTGAGCGTCTTCCCGCCGTTGGACCAGGTGTAGGACGTGGCCAGCCACGGGTAGTACTTCGGCGGCGCGGCCAGGTTGAACTGGATCAGCGGCTCGTAGATGAGCCCCGTGGCGCCCATGCCCCAGGGCGCGCCGGTCGGGACGAACGGGTTGAAGCTCTGGGTGATGGTGGACTCCGGAGAGCTCTCCATGACCAGCTGCTTGCCCGTGGTGGCGGCGCCCGTGTTCGTGTTCGAGGCTCCCGAGCTGGAGCCGCTCGACGAGCATGCGGCGAGCCCCGCTGCGAGCAAGCCGGCGGCGCCTACTGCTAGGAACCGTCTATGACTGTGCAATCTCCTCATCAGTCCGTCTTTCTCTCGTGTTCGGCGGTGGGGTTAGTTTTCGGTTGTGCGGACATCTCCCGGCGGCCCCGGGACGAGCTCCGGAGCGGCTGCGTCCAGGCGCCAGCAGGCCGCGCCGCGCGTGGCCGTGATGGGC
>DAIOWL010000645.1:1675-4557 GCA_036758545.1 Streptosporangiaceae bacterium
CCGCGCTCCACGATCTCGCCGGCGTACATGACCAGCACCTCGTCGGCGAAGTACCGGGCCGAGGCGATGTCGTGGGTGATGTACAGCATGGCCAGGCTGAAGCGCTGGCGCAGGTCGTCGAGCAGGCTCAGCATCTCGAGCCGGATCGAGACGTCCAGCATGGACACCGGCTCGTCGGCCAGCAGCACGCTCGGCTTGGCGGCGAGCGCCCGGGCGAACGAGACCCGCTGGCGCTGGCCGCCGGACAGCTCGTGCGGGTACTTGGCCAGGAACTGCCGGGCCGGGGTGAGGCGCACCTGCTCCATCAGGGCGATGAGCTCGGCGTCCAGGTCGATGCCCCGGCCCTGGTGCAGTCGCAGCGGGCGCTCCAGGTGATACCGCACGGTGTGCACCGGGTTCAGCGAGGCGAACGGGTCCTGGAAGACGTACTGCACCTCGCTCTTGTAGTGCCGGAAGTCGCGGCGGCCGGTCACGTCGACCGGCTTGCCGTCCAGCTTGATCGTGCCGGAGGTGAGCCGTTCCTGGCCGGCCAGCAGCCGGGCGGCGGTCGACTTGCCGGACCCGCTCTCGCCGACCAGCGCGACCACCGCGCCGCGGTACAGGCTGAAGGAGACGTCGCGCACCGCGTGCAGGATCTGGCCGCGGCCGATCTTGAAGTCCTTGCTGACCGCGATCGCCTCCATGGCCAGCTCCCCGCGCGCCGCGGCGGCGGAGGTCAGCGTGGTCGCCTGCTCGGTCACGTCGGCTCCCCTGCGATTTTCTGGCCTGCGGTCTCCTGGCGGGCGCCCCGCGGTGGCGGGGCCGGCGTGTCCGGCAGCACGAACGGGCAGGCCGTCACGTGCTCCGGGTCCTTGGACGTGGCCACCTGCAGCAGCTGCATGTCGACCTCCTCGCACGCCGACGTGCCGTACGCGCAGCGCGGCAGGAACGGGCAGCCGGGCGGCGGGTCGCGCAGGTCGGGCGGTGAGCCGGGGATGCCGGCCAGGTCGCGGCGCGGACCGCGGAGCGAGGGGAACGAGTTGAGCAGGCCCTTGGTGTAGGGGTGCGACGGCTCGCGGTGGATCTCGGCGGCCGTGCCGATCTCGAGCAGCTGCCCGGCGTACATCACCGCGATCCGGTCGGCCAGCTCGAGCAGCAGGGAGAGGTCGTGCGTGATGAACACGATGGAGAAGCCGAGCTGCTCCTTGAGCTCCACGATCTGGGCCAGGATGTCGCGCTGCACCACCACGTCGAGCGCGGTGGTCGGCTCGTCCATGATGACGACCTCGGGGTCGGTGGCCAGCGCCATCGCGATCATCACCCGCTGGCGCATGCCGCCGGACAGCTCGTGCGGGTAGCTGCGCAGCCGGGAGCGCGGGATGCCCACCAGGTCGAGCAGGGACGCGGCCCGCTCCCTGGCCTCGTCGCGCGGGATCTGCAGGTGGGCGTGAATGACGTCGAGCAGCTGATCGCGGACGTTGAGCACCGGGTTCAGCGCGTTCATCGCGCTCTGGAACACGATGGCGATCTCCCGCCAGCGCAGCCGCTGCAGCTCGTCCGGCCGCACGTGGAGCAGGTCGACAGGCTTGGTCACCCGGCGCCCGGCATAGGTGACGCTGCCGCTGGTGATCAGGGCGGGCGCCCGGAGCAGCCGGGAGGCCCCGTACACCAGCGTCGACTTGCCCGAGCCGCTCTCGCCGCACAGGCCGACCACCTCGCCGGGCGCCAGGCTCAGGTTCACCTTGTCCACCGCGCGCACGTCGCCGCCGGCCGTGCGGTACACGACCGACAAATCCCTGATGTCGAGCACGGAGTCCTGACCCGCCGCGGGCGACGTGGTCACCGAGACCGGGGCCTGGCCTGGATCGGCGGTCATCGGGCGTCCCCTCCCTTGGTCTCGTCAATGAGCGAGCTGCGAGAGAACGAATGCAGGAAGCCGGCTAGCCTGCCGCGGCGCTGCGAGATGTCCGACAGGACCGGGGTGGGATCGGCAGGCTTGAGCCAGCGCCCGGCGATCCGGCTGGCGCTCGCCGCGTCCCGCAGCCGGGGGTTGCCGAGCTCGTCGATCCCGGTGTTCAGCAGGACCAGGCCGGTGCCGATGAGCGCCACGGCCAGCCCCGGCGGGACGAACCACCACCAGGCCCCGAGCTGCAGCGCCTGCTGGCTCTGCGCCCAGTAGAGCATGGTGCCCAGGCTCCAGCTGTTCAGGTTGGTGACGCCGATGAAGGCCAGCGCCACCGAGGCGCCGATCGCGTAGAGCACGGTGTTCACGAAGCTGGCCGCGATCAGGCTCACCTCGTTCGGCACGATCTCGTAGCCGATAATCCGCCAGGTTTTCTCCCCGGTCTCCCGGGCCGCCGCGATGAAGTCGCGGTTGCGGATGGCCAGGGTCTGCGCCCTGACCACCCGGGCTCCCCACGGCCAGCTGAGCAGGCTGAGCACCAGGATGGTCGCGGTCTGGCCCTTGGTCTGAAAGTAGCCGAGCAGGACGATGAGCAGCGGCAGCGCGGGGATGACCAGGACGACGTTGGTGAGCAGGGACAGCACTTCGTCCCAGACACCGCCGAGGAAGGCGGCGGTGACGCCGACGATCACCGAGAGCACCGTGGCCACCAGGCCGACGATGAACGCGAGCTCGAGGGTGAGCCGGATCCCGACCAGAAGCTGGGACAGCACGTCCTGGCCGCTCTGCGTGGTGCCGAGCAGGTGCGCGGCGTACGGCGCGTGCATTGACAGCGCGGGCGACGGGTTCTGGAACGACGGGTCGTACGGCGCGACCAACGGGCCGATGATGCCGGCCAGCACGAACAGGCCGAGCAGGACCGCGCCCACCTTGGCCTTGGCCGGCATCCGGCGCCAGCGGCCGGGCCTGGCTTCTTCCTGGGGGATCGCCGTGGGTGGGG
>DAIOWL010000646.1:0-4540 GCA_036758545.1 Streptosporangiaceae bacterium
ACCGGCATCCACGGCACCCCGTGGCGGAGCCGCGTGTGGTACCAGCCGTGCCCCGCGATCACCGGGACTACTCAGGCGCTGACCGCTTTCATCTTCGCCGGGTCAGACGTCTGCAGCGACATCGCCGGCGAAAGCGCGCCAGTCCAGCGATTCCGCCAGCCGATCACCACCATGGCCACCATCGCACTTCCGGCCTAGACCGGAGCTATGGGACCGACAGTCCCCCGGATGCGAGCAGAGTGCGTCCCAGAAGTTGCGTCTTGCCGTGTGGTGGAGGAGAGAGGGCTAGTGGGGGACAATTCGGGGGTCTGCATCTTTCGAGGTGCGGGGGGGTGGTGGCGACGGACGTCGTGGGCAGGGAGCAAGAACTCGCCACAATGGCGCGGCTGTTTGAACAGCGGCGGGCGGGTCCGTGGGTGGTGGTCATCGAGGGAGATGCCGGCATTGGCAAGACGACGTTGTGGGAGGCTGCTCTCGACCTGGCCCGTGACCGGTCGTGGCGAGTGCTGGCGGCCCGGCCCGCTGAGGCTGAGGTTCGTTTTTCCTACATTGCCGTTCGTGACCTGCTCGGCCCGTTCATAGACGAGACGATCCATGGGCTGCCCGGTCCGCAGCGCCGGGCCGTGGAGACCGCGTTCCTGCGCGCCGAAGGACGTGCCGACGCGCATGCGGTGTCGGCTGGGGTGCTGGGGATGTTGCGCGCCGTCTCGGCGTCTGCGCCGGTTGTGGTGGGAATCGATGATCTGCAATGGCTGGATGCGGCGTCGGCGCGGGTGCTGGCGTTCGCCCTGCGCCGGCTGACGGTGGAGCCGGTGGCGGTGGTGGCGGCTTGCCGGCCGGGCCCCGGGCCGGTTCCGCTGAGCCTGGAGCGAGCGTTCGGCGGGCGGCCGCTGCGCACGGTGGCGGTCGGGCCGATGCCGGTCGGAGAGCTGCACCGGCTGGTGCACGTACGCCTCGGAACATGGTTGCCGCGGCCGGTCCTGCGACGGGTGCATGCGGCCTCGGGAGGAAATCCGTTCTTCGCTCTGGAAATAGCCCGGTCGCTGATCCGGCGGGGGATGCCTGCCTCCACCGACGCGCTTCCGGTACCGGCGACGATCGGCGAGCTGGTGCGGGACCGGCTGGAGCCGCTGTCGCCCAGTGCTCGCGAGGCACTGCTGGTGGTATCGGCCGTGCCCCGGGCGCCGGTGGCCCTGGTGACCGCGGCCGCCGGCGAGGATGGGCAGATGGTCGCGGGCCTGGCCGAAGCCGAGGACGCCGGCATATTGACCCGAGACGACAGCGGCCTGGAGTTCACCCACCCGCTGCTGGCTTCGGTGGTGTACTCCCAGATGCCCCCGGCCAGGCGGCGGCGCCTGCACCGGGCGATCGCCGCGGCGCTGGCCGGGTCCGGCGCGGACGGCGGCGCCGATGCCAGAACCCGCGCCTGGCATCTAGGGCTCGGGGCCGAGGGCCCGGACGCGGATATTGCGGAGGCCCTGGACGCGGCCGCGGCCTCGGCGCGATCGGCGGCCGCACCGGAAGGCGCCGCCGGGCTGGCCGAGCTTGCTCGCCGACTCACCCCGGTCGGCCGGGACCCCGACCGCATCCGCCGCACCCTCGACCTTGCCCAGTACCTGTTCGAGGCGGGGGACACCACAGGCGCCCGCTCAGAGCTGGAAGCGCTCGTGGCCGAGATGGTCGCCGGACCGGACCGCGCGCGGGTGCTCCTGCGCCTGGCCGTCGTGCGGTACTGGGCGGAAAGCCAGCCGGCCGGCGCAGCCTGCGCCAGGCAGGCGGTAGCGGAGGCGGTGCCGGGCAGCCTGACCCTGGCCGAGGCGCACGCACTAGTGGCGCAGCTCTCCCACCACAGCAACCTAGAGCGGGAGGCGCACGCGCGGCAGGCGATCGACCTGCTGGACCAGCAGCCCCACCCCGACCCGCGGATCCTGTCCGCCGCACTCGTCGGGCTGGCCATGGCCCGCCACTACACGGGCCGAGGCCTATCGCGCGATGTGCTGGCCAGGGCCATCGAGCTGGAGGAAGGCTCGGTCGAGCGTCCCCCGGTGACGTGGCGGGCCAAGTCGAACCTGGGTGTGTTCCTCATGTGGGCCGATGAGTTCGACGAGGCCCGCGCGATCCTCGAGGCCGACCGGCAGGACGCCGCCGACGAAGGAGACTGGAGCTCGCTGCCGGACATCCTATGGCAGCTAGCCGAGCTGGAACTGTGGTCAGGTGACTGGGAGCGGGCCGCCGACTATGCGAACACGTGCGTCGAGGCGGCCGAGTGGACGGAACAAGCGGTCGTGATCAGCCTCAACCGGTGCGCCCGCGGGCTGGTTAACGCGCACCTCGGCCTGGCCGACCTGGCGCGCTGCGACGCGGAGGCGGGCCTGGCTTTCGCGGAGGAACGCGCTGATCCCTGGGTGGCCGGATGGGGCCTTCGGGTACTGGGGTTCCTCGAGCTGTCGCTGGGCAGGCTCGCCGACGCCAGCCGGTACCTGTCCCGGGTCGATGACATCGCCGACTCGATCGGATTGCTGGAGCCGGGCCAGTGGCGTTTTCACGCCGACCACCTGGAAGCGCTGATCGGCCTGGGGGAACTCGGCCGCGCCGGGGACCTCCTCGCCCGCTTCGAAGAGCGGGCCCGGCGGAACAGCCGGCCGTGGCCGCTAGCCACCTCCGCCCGGTCCCGGGCGCTGCTGCTCGCCGCCCAGCAGGACCCGGACGGCGCGGCCGCGGCGATCGAGCAGGCCCTGGCCCACCACCAGCGCCTCGCGATGCCCTTCGAGCTCGGCCGGACCCTGCTCACCCAAGGGCAACTGCGGCGGCGGGCCAAGCAGAAGCGGGCCGCCCGCGAATCGCTCCAGGAAGCCCGGCAGATCTTCGAACGGCTCGGCGCTCCGCTGTGGGCGGAGCGGGCCACGGCGGAGCTCGCTCGTATTGGCCTCAGGCCTCCCGCGCCCCTCGGCCTGACTCCCACCGAGAAGCGGGTGGCCGAACTCGCCGCCGCTGGGCGCACCAACCGGGAGATCGCCCAGACCCTGTTCCTGAGCGTGCATACCGTCGAGGACAACCTCCGCCGCGTCTATGGCAAGCTCGGCATCCGCTCCCGCACCGAACTCGCCGCCAAGAGAAGGACCCTGTTACCGGCACCCGATCCCGAGGACCGCGCTTTGCGTCCGCGCAGGTGATCCCGCCACCTTTCCAGTGATTTCCAGGATTCCCCGGCCCGCTCGGCTCCCTAGCCTCCTAGGTGAGGAAGGGAAGCCTGATGGGCACATACGCCGCCGAGCTGTACATCCCAGGCGTCACTCCCGGGCAGCTGCTCGATACGGCGCGCCGCGCCAAGGCCGCCAGTGCCGATATGACAGCCGAGGGAACCCGGCTCACCTACCTGTCCGCCATCCTGCTGGCCGGGGACGATACCTGCTACTGCCTGTTCCGCGGGCCCTCCGAGCAGGCGGTCAGACAGGCCAGCGACCGGGCCGGGATCTCATACGAGCGGATCCTCCCCGCCGTGCACCTGGCCGCGGGAGACCTCCCATGACACTGACGGCACCAAGGAGAGTTGATGTCACCGCAGATGCCTGCCGGAACGGGCGGCCCACCTCATCCAGGCAAGCTCCCGTGACCGGCCATTCGCCGCCCGCACCGGCTCGTGCCCGGCGCCTAACCCGCGGAATCGGCGAAACGCCAGCACGCGCCGCGTTCGTCATCATGATCGCCCTCCTCGCGGGCTGCTCGTCGTCGGCCACCACTAGTCCGAAAGCCACATCGACGCAATCGGCCTCCGCGACGGCCAGTACGCCGGCCGCGGTCCGCACTTTCACTTCCCGGCACTACGGGTACGCCGGGGCCCTGCCCGCGGGCTGGTCCTTGAACGTCCAGGCCACACAGCAATGGAACGGGCAAGGTTCCCCCGGCGGGGAGGACAGCGTCGTTGACCTGTTCAGCGGGCCTGGCGGCGTCGAGGCGTGGGCGATGGCAGCACCAACGAAGCAGAGCCTGGCGGCTTATACCAGAGCGACTACCCGGGCATCTGCCGCCGCGCATCCGTGCCCGGCGACCCCGCAAACCGACCAGGCCATCACGGTCGACGGAGAATCCGCCCGGCTGCTGAATATGCAGTGCCCGGCGGGGAGCGGCTTCCTGGTGGAGATCGTGACCACCATCCATGACGGGACCGCCTACGTGTTCACATCCCAGAACCCGACCGGCAGCGGCGACCAAAACGCTGATCGCGCCGCTTTCCGCAACTTCCTGGCCGGAGTCCGGCTTCAGCGGTGAGACACCCCGGGCGGCAGTGAGCGAAATCCGCACACGGCACGCACGCGTGAGATTCAGTAGTATCCGCCGAATTGGCTGTGTCGCCAGGGCGGCGGCGCGGAAAAAAGAGCGGGCATTGACGACGCTTATCGTGTCAGGATGCTCGGCATGAATGGTCGCGCACTGAGCTTCGGGACGGTGGCGGAAGCATACGAACGGTTCCGGCCCGCGTATCCCGTGGAGCTCTTCGACATGGTGATGACATATGCGGGTCAGCCGGTTCGGACTGCCC
>DAIOWL010000647.1:0-4530 GCA_036758545.1 Streptosporangiaceae bacterium
CCCGCCGCGAACAGCGGCTGGAGCGCCGCGCTGACCCGGGCCGTGCCGACGTGCAACTCCGCGGCGACCGCGGCCACCATCGCGTCGTGGCCCGGCCGCTCGTCGGCGGCCTTGGAGCCGGCCGGAGGGGTCTTGGGGCCATCCGGGCTCCGCTTGGCGTACGGGCCCGCGGCCAGGCTCTGCTTGGCGTGCGCGAGCGCGGTTTGCAGCTGCCCGGTGCTGACGCCGAGCGCACGGGCGGCCGCCGCGAACGCCGGCGACGACGTGTCGGCGTGGCCCGCCGCGAACAGCGGCTGGAGCGCCGCGCTGACCCGGGCCGTGCCGACGTGCAGTTCCCGGGCCACCGCCGCCACGATCGCGTCGTGGCCCGGCTTCTCGCTGGCGGACGTGGTCTTGGCCGGGGCCCCGGGCTTGCCGCCCGTCGCCGCCGCTACCGCGACGGTGCTACCCGCGGCGAGAGCCGCGGTGACCGCGGCGGCGGCGGCAATCATCCTGGTTCGGTTGCGCATGCGAATCCTCCTCGGGTTGGCGGCTTGTACCCAAAGGGAAGCAGGCGGAACTCAGGCTGGCCGAAGAGGTTCCTAATCGCGGCCTAAGAAACGGCGCCGCGGCCTCCCCGGGCCCGGTGAGCGGCCGACCAGGGCGGGCCGGCCCATTGCGCTAGCCGGCGGGCATCGCTCTAGCCGGTGGGGCCCTACCCCATGCCCGGGCAAATGTCTGGTCAAGACTGATTTTGTATTCTTGTGTTGGTTTAAGGTGACCAGCATCGAGCATACGAACAGATGCCCTGATCCGGAGGTGTTCATGCGTCGTTTGCCCGTGGCCGCTGCCGTGTCAGCGCTGGCCGCCGTCCTGCTGGCCGTACCCGCGGGGGCCCGGGCCGCTGGCCAGGCTCCAGCCGATCCCGTTAAGCAGCCGGTTGCGGTCGGCTCGGGCGGCGCGGTCGCGTCCATGGACGTGGACGCCAGCCAGGCCGGCATCGACGTGCTGAAGCACGGCGGCAACGCGGTCGACGCCGCGGTGGCCACGGCCAGCGCGCTCGGCGTCACGGTCCCGTTCGTGGCCGGGCCCGGCGGCGGCGGCTTCATGGTGATCTACCTGGCCAGGACGCACGAGGTCGTGACCATCGACGGCCGCGAGAACTGCCCCGCGGCGTGCACGACGACGATGTTCCTCGACCCGAAGACGGGACAGCCGCTCGACTACGACTACGCCTCGGACCAGCCGCTGGCCACGGGCGTGCCCTCGATGGTGGCCGCCTGGGCCAAGGCGGTCAGCCGGTACGGGCGCAAGAGCCTGGCCGCCGACCTCCAGCCGGCCATCGGGGTGGCCGAGCGCGGGTTCCGGGTCAACCAGGATTTCGTCCAGCTCACCCAGTCCGACCTGCCGGAGCTGCAGGCCTACCCGGCCAGCCGCGCGCTGCTGCTGACGCCGTCGGGACAGCCGCTCCCGGTCGGGACCCTGCTCCGCAATCCCGACCTGGCCAAGACCTACCGGCTGCTGGCCAGGTACGGGCCGTCCTACCTGTACGACGGGCCCCTCGGCCAGGCCATCGTCCAGGCCGTTGACCACCCGGTGCTGACCCCGGGCCAGAGCGTGGTCCAGCTGCCCGGCATCATGACAATGGCCGACCTGCGCGCCTACCAGGCCCGGGTGCTGGCGCCGACCCGCGTGCGCTACCGCGGCCTGGATATCTACAGCATGGCGCCGCCATCGAGCAGCGGGTCCACCGTGGGCGAGGCGCTGAACATCCTGAGCGGATACAACCTGTCCGGCGAGCCCAGGGTGACGGCGCTGTTCCACTACCTGGAGGCGTCGCGGCTGGCCTACGCCGACCGCAACGCCTACGTGGGCGACCCGCGCTACGTGAGCGTGCCGCTGTCCGGGCTGCTCGACCCGGCGTTCGCCGCGACCAGGCGCTGCCTGATCGGTGACACGGCACTCGTCTCCCCGGTGGCCCCTGGTAACCCTTATCCGCCGTACGGGACCTGCCCGGCGCAGAGCGCGCAGCAGCCAGCCGCGGAGGGCGGCCACACCAACAACATCGTCACCGCCGACAAGTGGGGCGACGTCGTCGCGTTCACCAACACGATCAACTTCTTCGGCGGCAGCGGCCAGACCGTGCCTGGTTACGGCTTCCTGCTCAACAACGAGATGACCGACTTCGACTTCGCCCCGCCGTCGGCCGGGGCCACCGACCCGAACCTGCCGGCCGGCGGCAAGCAGCCGCGGTCCAGCATGGGACCGGTCATCGCGTTCCGGGACGGCAAGCCGGTGTTCAGCGTCGGTGCGGCCGGCGGATCTACGATCCCCACGACCATCCTGCAGATCATCCTGAACCACGTGGACTTCGGCATGTCGCTGCCGGCGGCGCTCGCCGCGCCGCGGGTGAGCCAGCGCAACGCGCCCACCTCGCTGGCCGAACCCGACTTCTACAACAGCGCCCTGGCGGCCCAGCTCACCAGCCAGTACGGCGAGAAGTTCACCCTGGCCACCGGGCCGATCCTGCCCCTGGACAACTACCCGGGCGACGCGACCGCGCTGCAGGTTCTCGGGCACAACCGCTTCGAGGCCATCGCCGAGCCGGTCCGCCTGTTTGGCGGCAGCGCCCTGGTCGTCAACCCCGCACCATAGGCGGCGTCCGCCCCGCTGGGCTGGGGCGGACGCGGCGTAGGGTGGGGTGCCGTGTCAGATCGTGAGCTGGTGGTCCTCGGCACGGCGAGTCAGGCGCCCACCCGCCGCCGCAATCACAACGGCTACTTCCTGCGCTGGGACGACGAGGGCCTGCTGTTCGACCCGGGTGAGGGAACGCAGCGGCAGATGCTGTTCGCCGGGGTCACCGCGAGCCAGATCACCCGCATCTGCATCACCCATTTCCACGGTGACCACTGCCTCGGCCTGCCGGGCGTGCTGGCGCGGATGTCGCTGGACCGGGTGCCGCACCCGGTGGACGTCAGCTACCCGGCGGGCAGCCGGGAGGTGTTCGGGCGGCTGCGGCACGCGTCGCTGTTCCGCGACGTGCTGGACCTGCGCGAACGGCGGGTCAGGGGGGCGGAGGCGGTCATCGGCACGTCCCCGTTCCGGCTGGAGGCGCGGGCGCTGTCGCATAGCGTGCCGACCGTCGGCTACCGGCTGATGGAGCCGGACGGGCGGCGGATGCTGCCGGACCGGCTGGCGGCCCTGGGCATCACCGGGCCCGACATCGGCCGGCTGCAGCGGTCCGGGCGGCTCGAGGCGGGCGGCCGGACGGTGACGCTGGAGCAGGTGAGCGAGCCGAGGCCGGGCCAGCGGTTCGCGTTCGTCATGGACACCCGGCTGTGTGACGCGGCCTTCGCGCTGGCGGACCGGGCGGACATGCTGGTCTGCGAGTCCACCTTCGCCAACGCCGAGGCCACGCTGGCCCGCGACTACGGGCACATGACCGCCGGGCAGGCCGGGCAGATCGCCGCGCAGGGCGGGGTGCGGCTGCTCGTCCTCACCCACTTCTCGCAGCGCTACGAGCACGGCCCCGACGGCGATCGGCGGCTGGCCGACGAGGCGGCGGTGGTCTTCGGCGGTGAGGTCATGCTGGCTCGCGATCTGGACCGGATACCCGTGCCGGCGCGGCATCCCGGATCGTGATATCGGTTGCGGTAAGGAGGTGCCGACGATGGACTCGTTCTCGGGCAAGCTCGCGGTGGTGACGGGTGGCGGCTCCGGCATGGGCCGTGAGCTCGTCCGGCAGCTGGCGGCACAGGGATGCTCGGTCGCGGCCTGCGACCTGAACGCGGACGCGGTGGCGGAGACCGCGGTCGTGGCCCGGGGGGGCGCCCCGCCCGGGATCCAGGTCAGCGACCATGCCTGCGACGTCGCCGAGGAGGCGCAGGTGCTGCGGTTCCGCGACGAGCTGCTGGCCGCGCACGCCACCGATCACGTCGACCTGGTCTTCAGCAACGCCGGCATCGGCGGCGGCGGCAGCTTCGTCAACGACCGCCGGGAGGACTGGGAGCGTACGTTCGCGGTGGACTGGTGGGGCGTCTACTACTGCGCCCGCGCGTTCCTGCCGCTGCTGATCGCCAGCGGCGACGGGGTCCTGGTCAACACCAGCAGCGTGAACGGCTTCTGGGCCACGCTGGGCCCGGGCATGCCGAACACCGCCTACTGCGCGGCCAAGTTCGCGGTCAAGGGCTTCACCGAGGCGCTGATCGAGGACCTGCGCACCAACGCGCCCCAGGTCCGGGTGGCCGTGGTGATGCCCGGGCACGTGGGCACCGACATCGTCGCGAACAGCATGCGCGCCCACGGCATCCTGCCGGAATCCGGGACGATGAGCGACGCCCAGCAGGAACGGCGGGCCGAGCTGATCCGGCGCGGCGCGCTGACCGAGGGCGCCTCGGCCGACGAGATGCGCCAGATGCTCGAGAAGATGAGCACCGACTTCCGCGACAGCGCGCCGCTCAGCGCGGCCGGGGCGGCCACGATCATCCTGGACGGGGTGCGATCGGGGGCCTGGCGGATCCTGGTCGGCCAGGACGCCGTGGGCCTCGACGG
>DAIOWL010000648.1:0-4523 GCA_036758545.1 Streptosporangiaceae bacterium
CCGATCTCCGCGTGCCCGAGCACCTCCATGATGACCCGATCCGGAACGCCCTTGGCGAGCAGGAACGTGGCACACCCGTGCCGGAGGTCATGCAGCCGGAGCCAGTCCAGGCCAGCCTTCCGCCGCAGCTCGTCCCAGCGCCGGTTCACGTTGCGCGGCTCGATCGGCGTCCCGATGGACGAGGCGAACACCAGCCCGTGCTCCCGCCAGGCATCACCCAGTGCTTGGCGCTCAGCGTCCTGCCGTTTCTTGTGCTCCTGAAGATGGCGGACCGCGAACTGGGGCAGCACAACCGTCCGCCGCGAGCTGCTCGTCTTCGGCTCGGCAACCTGTAGCTTGCCATCGACCCGCTGCATCGCCCGGCACACGCGAAGTTGCCGAGACCGGAGATCGATGTCATCCCACCGCAGCGCCAGCAGCTCACCGCGGCGAAGGCCGGTCGTCAGCGCCAGGACGTAGAGAGCCTCCAGCCGCTCGCCGTCGATCACATCGAGCAGGCGCTTAGCCTCTGCCATGTCCAGGCCCACGCGGCGCTCTTTGCTGACCGGCGGCGCCTTCACCTGCGTGGCGACGTTCCTGGTCACCAACTCCATGCGATAGGCATCACCCAGCGCGTTTCGGATCAGCTTGTACACATGCCGCAACGTCGACGCGCTCGGCGGAGTACCGCGTGAGGTCCGGCTGTTCCGTGTCTCGGTAACAAGCCGCTGCACATGTGCCGGGGTCAGCTTGTCGAGCCGGACACCGCCGATCACCGGCTTGACGTACCGCTCAGCGAGTCCCTCGTACAAGGTCAGCGTCCGCGGGCGCGTGCCATCAAAGCCCTTGATATCCGAGAGCCACACATCGAGCCACTGCCCGACCGTCAATGCGGGCGCCAGCAGATCTATCCCGCGATCATGTGCGGTACGGAGCGTGCTGAGCTTCTGGGCCACCTCGCGCTCACTCTCGCCGTACACGGCTTTGCGGCGGCGGTGCCCGTCCACCACGCCCAGGTCGAGCGCCCCGACCCAGAACCCATCGCTTGCGCGTCTGAAAACAGCGCCTCGCCCCTGGCACGCCGACGCTTCGGGGCCATCAGGCCGCTTCCCCGCTGAGCGAGGCTACGAACGCCTCCAGATCAACCGCCCTAATCCGTCGTGCCCCGTCGATCCGTACCGCCCGAAGCGCACCCGAGTTGATCAGCTCATAGACCTTCGCCCTGGAGAGCCCGAGCGCCGAAGCCACCTCACTGACCCGGTACAGCAGCCTCACCACAGGCTCACCGGAACCGTCCGACCTCATCATGCCGCCTGCCCTGTTGCCGGAACATCGCCGTCCGGCGGCCTAGCGGCCCGTTTCCTGGCCTCAGCCAGTGCTGTCTGCCATCGGAGCCGGTCAGCGACAACGTGCAGGAGCCGCCTGGCATGGTCAAGCGGCGCCGCTGCGCGGCGCCGGGTCCGGCGCTCCCCGCGCCGGGCTCTGGCCTTGAGAGGCCCCGCCCGGCGCGACCGCGCCGTCCTCCGCTCGGCTGGCACCCGCTGATCTTGCAGCAGCATTCGTCGTAGCGTTCGCGGGCAGCCGACGGGCCTCTTGCCGCTGCCGATTGTCGATCAACTTCCGGCTCGCCATGTCCGTGCAGCCTGGCGGGGGTCGCTGCGCGATCGGCTGCGTCGAGCATGGACCCCGCGACGAGCTTATAAGGTCTCCGCGGCTGCGAGAAGGATGGACCAGTGCGACCTGTTAAAAAATTCCTTCCAACGTGATGAGTAAGGCCTCGATCTGCGGGCAGGGGGCCGAATTCGCAGGGGGGCAGCCAGAACACTGGAGGAGTCATGGGCAACGCAAAGCCAGCGCGGCGCCTGTCACGTGCAGCCCGAACGGGTCTGAGGGATCTCCCCAGCAATGCTGCCTGGCTGTTGTCGAAAGCTCTGGCACCCGCTGTGTCCGCTGGGGAAGGCGCGTCCAAGGCCGTGTCGTCAGTAGGCGAGAGTATGTCCGGAACTGTCTCCTCGGCGGCGGGGTCGGCCGGAGCCGCTACGTCGGGCGTCCGGCGGAGGGCGAAGGCCGTCCAGCAGTCAGTTGTGGAAGCGGTGCCCGGCATCGGGCACGATTCAGTCGCCTCGCTAATGCAGCAGGCCGATGCTGCGGCGGAGCAGGCGCGGGACGAAGAAGCACGGGCACTGGAGCTGGCGCAACAGGCCAAAGACAGCGCCGGCGACGCCGAACGTGTGGCACGCGAGTCGGATCAGTTCGTGCAGGAGATTCGCCAAGAAGCCGAGCAGAAGACCGCTGACCGCGTAGAAGAGGCGCAAGAGCGCTTCGATCGTGCACGCCTGGAGGCGGAGGCCGAAGCACGAGGCACTATTGAAAAGGCCGAAGCACAGGCCTCGGCTCGCACCCGCGAGAGGCAGCAGAATGCCGAGCAGGCCCAGGTGCGGGCACGCGAGGCCATTCAGCAGGCTAATAAGGCGCTGGCCCGGGCCAGCGATCTGGCGGGCGAGGCGGCGAAGGCAGCGGAAGACGTCGCCGCGCAGGCTAGCCGTGAGGCCGATCGCCTGGCGAAGCAGGCGCAGGAGCGGATGACCTCGATAAAGCGACAGGCTACCCAGGCTGAAAAGACGAAGCAGGCGGCCGAGAAAAGGATCGAGACCGCCGGGGTGCGTCCGCACGGGAGTTCGCCGGACGTAACGTTGCACGACAGCCAATCCCTCGACGCGCTGACCAAGGACCAACTGCTCCGCCTCGCGGAAGACCTTCAGCTTGAGAGCCAGTCGGCAGCGAGCAAGCAGGAGCTGATCGAGGCCATCATTCGCAGTGGTGGAGTGCCTGCGAGCGCGCTCTCGAAGGAGGAACTGCTCCGGATCGCGCGGAACGCCGGCTCCGAGGTGGGCACCTCAATGACCAAGGCCGAACTCATCACTGCGATCGATACGTCCTTAGTTCCCGTAGCGGGGATAGCAATCGGAAGAGAGGCACAATGCGTCTATTCAGTCGTAAGAGCAAGTGGGACCGTCTTATGGACGCCGCGGTAGCGACTCTTGCAGATGCCCGGGCCCGTCGGCTGGCCAAGGTGACGCTGGGGGTCGTGGGCGGGGCCGTGGCTGCCACGGCCGCCAGCGCTGCGGTTTCCTCCGCCCGCCATGAGGATGAGAAATGAAACTCATAACCGTGGCTGTCTTCGGAATAGGATACGTGCTAGGCGCCAAAGCGGGTCGTGAACGTTACGAGCAGATCCGCAAGCTGGCGCATAACGCGTCGGAAAGCTTCGATGCCTCTGCCGCCCGGAAACGGCTTGACGATCTGGCCGCCCAGCTTGATGGCTACTCTTCCAAAACACAGTCCGAGCGCACACACCGAGCGTAGGCACTCGTGCCCGGAACAGGTCGCCAGTTCTCCTCTTCGCCAGGCACCGCGGAACGGCAGAAGGCTCCGGCCCGATCTTTCCGGTTGCGGAGACGCCCCGGGCACAACTCGCAGCAGGGCGACATAGTCATCCGCGCCCTAGTGCGCGCCAGATTGTTCGGAATGCAGCTGCTGACACTCGAAGCGCGGGTAGTGGTAGGAACTGAAAACGGAAATCGGCCAGCCACTTCCTCGCTTATTCTTTCACCTCATAACCCGACCGGGCGGAACCTTCGATCACTAAGGCCCGAACTCGCGCCCACCGGATCCGGGACGATGTACGCGCGCGCGATCGAGTTGCTGGAGCAGGGCACGGACACGCTTGAACGCAGTCGGCGACCCCGCTGAGACCCAGCGCCCCTGACAAGCCACGATCCGGAACCTGCGTGGATCGATCTTGGCTGCGGTGGTTGCCCGAACCGGGAGGCCTCGTTTCCGTCGACATGAACGGCAGCAATCAGTCTGATGGGCGAGAGAGGCCGCGCGTCAGATCCCTTGGGAGCATGCGGGTGGAAGTGTGGGTGTCCTCCCCCCAACCCGCCGTAAGAGTGTTCACGACTGCCGGATCCTGTCAAGGGCGCCTTTGGCGTCACTCGTGATCGGCTTCGCCGCCCCATGACAGGACCCGTCTGCCGTATGGTTCGGCAGCTATCGGGTTCGGGGAGGGGCCTGGGACAGGACGGGCGCGGCCGGGTCGCCAGAGGCAGGCCGGGAGATGGCGACGAGGACCGGGGCGTCACGCTGTCATCAGCCGGGTGACCGTGGAAATGGGGAACAGGCCCAGCCGCCGACAGCAACAGTGACAGCAACAGCAGCAGCCAACCGCTGTCATCAGCGACCGGCGGCAGCGCATGACTCTCGCACGATCCACGCCAACTGGGGGATATGTCCGGCCTGAAAAGGCCACCAGCAGCGACCGCCGACAGCGCATAACACTCGCCCGATTCGCGCCAACTGGGGATATGTCCGGCCTGAAAAGCAGACGGTCGAGGACCAGCGGCGTTCCGCCACGACTGTAGCCAACGCTGTAGCCAAGCCGCTGGACGGCGCCCGACGCACATGGACAACCCTGGAATATCGACCCAGCCCACGACTGGTGATGGACGGTCCTGGACGACTTGCCCACTCCTACGGATCAG
>DAIOWL010000649.1:0-4513 GCA_036758545.1 Streptosporangiaceae bacterium
CGCAGGTCGTGAGTTCGAGTCTCACTCTCGCTACCAGACGCCCCGGCCGCGCACGATCTCAGTGGCACGTCGTCCAACGGCAGGACGCCTTCCTGTTGAGAAGGTCATAGGAGTTCGAATCTCCTCGTGCCAGCCGTAACGGGTGCTCGTGCTGCGGACGTAATCCTGCTCACCACCTGGCCTGTACCCGCGCAGCATCCACGGCGGCCCCGAGCCAGGTATAGATCTCCGCCGCGCTGGTATAAGCGGCTCGGGCCTGGTTCCGATCACCGACGCGAGCGAACTCGTCAGCGGCGGCTTCCAGCGCCTGGGCGCGCGGCAACGGCCGTCCGGCGTCCCCATAGCGCTCGGCGGCCATCAGCAAACGTGAGGCGTTATGGTCCAGCAGGCCACGACAGTAGAGTGCGTTCGCGTGCCGGTGCGGGATCTCCGACCCGGCGGCGAGAGCAGCGGCCTGGTCGGCGAAGGCGTACGCCTTGGCCAGGTCACCGGCCTCGGCAGCGAGCCGGACTATGTCGGCCAGCAGTTCCTCGACCTCCTCGACGTCATCGGAGCTGTCGCTGAACACATCGGTCAGCTCTGCGAGCGCCTCGGGCAGCGCGCCGGCCTGCTCGCGGTCCAGGCTGCGGGCCAGGGCCAGCGGGCCAACGTGTCGGCGCCCGAGCCGCTCGGCATACGGAACGGCCGCCGCGAGGTGGCGGTGCGCCACATGCACGTCGCCGCGGTGGAAGCCGATCACGGCGGCAATGCCGATTTCGCAGCAGGCCGCACCGGGTTCCTTCAGGTGATCGGGTAGGGCCCCGACCTCGGCGAGTGCCTCGTCCCACCGCCCTGTCTGGTAGAGCAACTGGCCCAGGGCACCACGGGCCTGAGCGAGCCGGATCGTCGCGCCGATCTGGTCGGCGAGGTCCCGCGCCTGCCCGGCTGCGGACAGTGCTTTCTCATAGCGATCAAGAGTGCCGAGAGTGATGGCCTTGTTGACCAGCACCAGCAGCCGCATGTCCGCCAGCGCCGGGTCGGTCAGAGTGACGGCCAGCGCCCGGTCGAACAGCGGCAGCGCGTCGATCATGCGGCCGCGTATCGAGGTCACCAGCGCCATCATGAGCAACGCCCAGCCCATCGCCCAGTTGTCGTCCGCATCCGACGCTACAGCGAACGCTTCGGCGGCGACCCGCCCGGCGTCTTCAGGCGCACCGAAGTTGCTGTGCGTCCGCGCGGCAAGCACGAGCAGCCGGGCGCGGTCCCGAGCGGAGATCCCGGGCGATGCCAGCGCCCGGTCCAGCGTCGCGATGGACTCCTCGAACCGGCCCTCATGAAGTCGGCACTGCGCCAGCATCCAGTGCAGGTCCATAAGCAGATCGGGCTCCACGGAATGAGCCAGCATCTGGTCGGCCAGCCGACCGGCACTGGCAATATCACCGATTCGGTAGAGGGCGTCAGCCAGCCGCGCGGCGAGCCGGTCGTGCCGGGTACCGGGCGGCGAGCTCGCGACGGCCTGCCGCAGGAGGTCCGCCGCCACCTGGGGTGCCTGGTTGATCAGCAGCCCAGCCGCGCCCGCTAGCCAGCTCAGCATCCACTCATCCAGCGGCTCAAGCGACTGCTGCGGTCCACCCACCGCCAGCAGCAGTTGCCGGGCCACCCGGTCCACCGGAGCGGCCGCCTCCGCCAGGGCGCGCCCGGCCTCGCGGTGCCAGGCGCTACGCACCGGCGCCGGCATCTCCTCGTACAGCGCTGAACGAATTAGCGGGTGTCGGAACCTCAGCCGCTTACCCGATGCGGCCAGCACGCCGGCGGCGCACGCGTCATCGAGGATCCGGATCAGATCAGAGATGCTGCGGCCCAGGACGATCGCGAGATCCGTCACGGAGAAGTCCACCCCCAGCAGGGCCGCCGCCCGCATGACCTCTCGCTCCGGCCTGGCCATGAAGCCAAGCCGATCCGCGATGGCGGCCGACAGCGAGCTTGGCGCGGATCCGGCCGCGATCGTGGTCACGCCGGTTTCGGTGATCCTCACCCGCGAGCTCCGCGTCAGCGCGCTGACCAGTTCGGTGATGTAGAGCGGGTTGCCCGCCGCGTCGTAGGCGAGCCGCAGCAGCTCACCGTCGGGCCGACCGCCGGCCAGGGCGGCTACCAGGTCGGCCGCCGCCGTGCCGGTGAGCCCGGTGAGCGGCAACCGGGAGGCGTCGTCCACGACGCGCCGCAGGGCCAGCAAATCGTCTCGCCGCGGTACCGGGCGCATCATCCCGATCAGCAGCAGCGGCATCTGCCGCACCGACCGCGCCAGCCGGCCCCACAACCTGACGCTGTCTTGATCGGCCCACTGCAGATCATCGATGACCAGAATGGTCGGCCGCCGAGCGCACTGCTCGGCGATAAGGGCCAGCACCTGCTCGGCCAGTACCGCCAGCCCATCCGCGCCGTAGTCCGCGGTGACCTCGCCACGCAGGAGCCGGACGATCGTGTTCCGCCGCGGATTTGCGGACGGCTCGCGCACACGCAGGCCATCGAGCAGCGGCTGGAACGGCAGCGCCTGCCCCAGTTCGTCGCCCGTGCCCCAGAACACCTGACAGCCGAGACCGGCCGCCCCGGCCAGCGCCGCCCGCACCAGGGCGGACTTGCCAATGCCCGGCTCGCCCTCGATCAACGCCGCACTTCCCCGCCCCGCAGCCACCTTCGTCACCAGCCCGGCCAGCACCGCCAGCTCCCGGTCCCGGCCGAGAAGCATTTGCGGACCTGGACCGCCTATCGCCTCCGAGAGTTCGACGTCCGCGGCCAGTGCGCCCTCGATTGCACCTGCGATACGCGCCGGCCCTGTCGCCCGGCGCGGTCGGCCCTGTTGCCTGCCTGCGGCCCGTTCGGCCTGGGCCGCGCGCAGCAGCCTGCCCCATCGTCCCGGCGGCAGCGGCTGATAGCCGGTACCGGATCCGGTCCTGCCCTGGAGGAAGGCCACCAGCACGGTCAGGTAGCGCTCGTTCTTCCGCCCGGTCGGGACAGCCTTGCGGTTTAACCAGCCGTTGATCGTCGAATCGCTGATCGAGATCGGAGGATGCTGCTCTAGGCCCAGGTGGACGAGCCGTTTGAGAGTCGGCTGGCCGGCCGCCTGGTAAAGAGCCCGCAGCTCTGCCCAGAAGCGGTCCGCCGTGTCGTCCACGCTCACAGTCCCTCTCGGCGAGTCCTTCCGGAATGGAAAGTGCCCGGAAATCCCAAATGTCCGTGACCATCAGCCTACTTCCCGCCCGGCCGGATCAGTTGAGGCGCAGGGAACTTCGCGGAAGAGCGATAAAGGGACCCGCCCAGACGGGTCCTTGCTCAGCCGGGGAGCTAGAGGAAGGAGACCTTCATGACAACGCTCACGCCGGCCAGCAGCATCGGGCCGTGGTAATGCAGGCGGGGCTCCCGGTTCAGGTCCGGTTGCCGGTCGGTGGCTGGCAGGTCAGTTTCCGGACGCGGCCGGATGGCCGCACGGTGGTCGAAGTGGCCGATCCGGACGGCGCTCTGGCCGGCCTGGTCGCCAGCGCTGCGGTGTCGACCCTGTCGATCGACGCGGGCTGGGCGGGGTGGGCCCGCGATTCCGGCGGAGGCAGACGGTGGTGGGCCCTGGCCATCGGGCACGCCCCGCCAGCGGCCGACCAGCCCGCAGTGACCTTCATCCGCAGGACAGGCCGCGGCCGGCTGAAGCTGCCACCGCAAGCGGTGGACGGGCTCTGGCTCGTCCAGGACGGGCTGTGGGTCGCCGCCGCCACCGGCCACTACACCCACGTCCGGCTAACCGCGCGGTCCACCACCCACGTCCGGCGCCTGCACCCGTCGAGCCGATAACCCCGGCCCGCGACCAACCTGCGCGGGACCGCCGCCGGCCGCGATCAGCCTGCCGCGAGCGAGAAGATCCGGATCGCCGGATTCATCATCATGTCCGCGACCCGGCGGCTATGGCGGGATCAGGCGATAAGCAGGCGGCTGTCAAGCTCTGCCGCGTCGAGATCGAGAAGGTCGCGGTTGCGTTCGGCCCACCGGCCGGATGCGAGGTCATCACGCAGGCTGTGCACTGCCCGCTGCTCGGCGTCCGGCCCGACTCTGGCCCAGATCGACATTCCGCGGCGGACATGCTCGTCCAGGTATGCCCCGGGCCGGCGCCAGTAGGCCTCGTAGAAGCCGTCCGCGCAGTCCCACGGGATGGGCACCGGTTCGGTCCGGGCTGCGATCGCGCCGGCCAGCTCGGTCAGGGAAGGCCGGCCGGCCCAGAGGGCGGCGTGCTCGGGCAGGTAGTCGCGAGTCAGCCAGAACCGGTCAGGGTCGCTGGCGTCGTGCGTGAACACCACCACGCGGCGGGCGACGCGCCACATCTCGCGCAGGCCCGCGATCGGGTCCTGCCAGTGATCGATGGCGGCAACAGCCATCGCGGCGTCGAAGGACTGGTCGTCGAACGGAAGGCTCTCCGCGCTGGCGGCCACCGGGGCGCTGATGGGGACACCGGCGTCCATGAGAGAGAGGGTGCCGCCGCAAACCGCGGCCA
>DAIOWL010000650.1:0-4511 GCA_036758545.1 Streptosporangiaceae bacterium
CCGTGCAGCGGCAGCCAGATGCCCTGCAGCCAGATGATCAGCATGAACTGCATGCCGCCGCGGCCCAGCGCGAGCATCAGGTTCGCGATGTTGCCCGCGGTGAAGGCCCGGATCTTGAACAGGGAGAGCCGGAACAGCGGCTCGGCGACCTTGGTCTCCACGAAGCCGAAGATCACCAGCAGGGCCACCCCGCCGAAGATGGCGGTGAGCACCCACGGGTTGGTCCAGCCCATCGGGTGACCGCCGTAGGGCAGCAGGCCGTAGGTGATGCCGACCAGGATGGCGATCAGCCCGGAGGCGAACAAGATGTTGCCCCACCAGTCCATCCGGGCGTGCTTGCGCTCGCCGATGTCGCGGAGCATGAAATACGCCCACACGGTGCCGAACAGCCCGATCGGCGCCGAGACCAGGAACACCAGGTGCCAGTTGATCGGGCCGAGCACGCCGCCGAGCAGCAGCCCGAGGAACGAGCCCGCGATGGCCGCGATCGAGTTGATGCCCAGCGCGGTGCCGCGCTGGTTGGCCGGGAAGGCGTCGGTGAGGATCGCGGTGGAGTTGGCGAACAGGAACGCGCCGCCGATGCCCTGCACCACCCGCCAGAGGATCAGCCACATCGCCGCGGCGGTGCCGTGCTGCCAGGTGACGGTCAGGAAGATCGAGGCCACGGTGAAGACCGCGAACCCCAGGTTGTACATCCGGACGCGGCCGAACATGTCGCCAAGCCGGCCGAAGCTCACCACCAGCACCGCGGACACCACGAGGAACCCCATGAACATCCACAGCAGGTAGCTGGTGTTGTCCGGGCTCAGCGGGTTCAGCCCGATCCCGCGGAAGATGTCCGGCAGCGCGATCAGCACGATCGACTGGTTGATCGTCGCCATCAGCACGCCCAGCGTGGTGTTGGACAGCGCGATCCACTTGTAGTGCGGACCCGGCATGGCGGCTGCCCTAGCTGGCCCGCCCGCGCCGTTGCGCGAGCTCAGCGCGCCGTTGGGGGTCTGCCCTGGCGTTCCGCCCTCAGCCTCACCGGGCATGCCAGCGCCCCCCTGACCAGAGTGTGAATTCATATGGCCTAAGCCCTCACAGGTAACTTTGGCACCATCAGAAACTTGCTTGGCGTCAACTAACTATAACGCATCGTCCGATCGGGCCGCCGGGCCGGGGCGATCCGTCCGGGCCGCGCTTCCGCGAGCCCGGGCAGCGCCTCGAAGGCCCGGTTTGCGCTTTTCTGGACCGGATCGGCTCCAGGGCCAGGCGGCGCGGTCCTGAGCAATACCACGCTCAACGACGCCCTGAAGGGCGTGCCGCCGCCGGAATGGACCCGGCGCCCCAAGGCAAAGGACGACTTGCGGGTGCGCGCTCGCGAGCTGCGCGGGCATGGCGTGGACTACGAGGAGATCGCCAGGACACTCGGGGTGTCCAAAGGCTCGGTCTCGCTATGGGTGCGCGACCTGCCCCGTCCGGTCAGGCTGAGCTATGACGAGTGCAGGAGGCGGTCGGCCGAAGGTGCCCGCCGCTATTGGGCCGCCGAGCGCTCCGTCCGCGAGTCCACGCGTGCCCTGGAGTGCGCTGCGGCGGGAGCCCAGATCGGGAAGCTCACCGACCGCGAGCTCCTGATCGCGGGCGCCATCGCCTACTGGTGCGAGGGCGAGAAGAACAAGCCGCACCGGCGCAGCGACCGCGTCAACTTCATCAACAGCGACCCCGCGCTGATCCGCTTCTTCTTGCGATTCCTTAGCGCAGCCGGAACCCCGCACACCGACCTGCGCTTCCGTATCTATATTCACGAAAATGCGGACGTGGAATCAGCCCATCGATTCTGGCTGCAGGTCACCGGGGCGACGATCGATCAGTTCGCCACCCCGACGCTGAAGCGCCACAATCCGAAGACCGTGCGGAAGAACGTGGGCGACAGCTATCGCGGCTGTTTGCGCATCAACGTTCGGAACGGCGCAGAGCTCCACCGCAAGATCGAAGGCTGGGCCACGGCGAGCATGGTGGATATCCCTGCGCAATCCACGTGCTAGCGAGTCGGCGCCCAATACCCGAGGACGCTGATACCGCAGCGGCGGCCCGGCCGGTATCGTGGATTCACGGTCGCGGCGATGCCAGCGTCCGGTAACGCAGGCGTTCGCTATCCGGCGTTGGGTAATTGGCAGCCCACCAGCCTTTGAAGCTGGGTCGTCCTGGTTCGAGTCCAGGCGCCGGAACTAAATTCGATTCTGCCTTCTATGCAGCGACTCCTGACGTTCAGAATTCACGCAACCTAATGCCGGGGCCATCAGTGCTGCCCAGGTGCGCGCAACCGACGTTCGTCGATAGACCGCGGACTTCGCATGGGTGCGGATCCAGTGGGTAAGCGCCGCTGAAGACCATGTCAGCGTGATTGACGGGACGTGACCGGCATGATACGGAGCGTTGGCGCGTCTCGCATTGTGAGACGTCGTCCGGGGGGCAGATACGAAATTCACGGCCTATTTGCAGGAATTCACCCGGCAGGCCTTGCCTAACCTACGGTTTCGTAGGCTACGGTTACGTAAGCGTACAAGCGCTCGTGCCCGTTTCGTCTAGTTCCAGAGGAGCACGATGACCACTTCTCCCGACACCATCAACGCGGCCGAGGCCACCACCGGGGCCCAAGCCACCACCGCGAACCAGGCCACCCCTGCGTCCGCCGGGACCACCGGGGGAACCGTCAACGCGACCGCCAGAACCGGGCCGAGGCCGGCCCGGCCGGATATGGCGGACGAGCAGATGCCGCCGGCCCAGCGCTTCCTGGTCGGCCTGTTCGTGGCCGTCCCGCTCGCGGCGCTGGCCGCCGCCATCCCGCTGCTGTGGGGCTGGGGCCTGGGCTGGCACGACGTGCTGATCGCGCTGGCCTTCTACTGGGTGTCCGGGCTCGGCGTGACGGTCGGCTACCACCGGTACTTCACCCACGGCTCGTTCAAGGCCAAGACCGGCCTGCGGGTCGGGCTGGCGATCGCGGGCAGCCTGGCCATCGAGGGGCCGGTCATCACCTGGGTGTCGGACCACCGCAGGCACCACAAGTACAGCGACAAGGAGGGCGACCCGCACTCCCCGTGGCGGTACGGGGATGACGCGAAGGCGCTGTCCAAGGGCCTGGTCTACGCGCACATCGGCTGGCTCTTCGACCCGAACAAGACCTCGCAGGAGAAGTTCTCCCCCGACCTGCTCGCCGACCGGCGGATCAAGACGGTAGATGGCTGGTTCCCCGGGCTCGTCGCGGTCACGCTGCTGCTCCCGCCGCTTATCGGCGGCCTGTGGGGGATGTCCTGGCAGGGCGCGGTCACCGCCTTCTTCTGGGGCAGCCTGGTCCGGATCGCGCTGCTGCACCACGTCACCTGGGCGATCAACTCGATCTGCCACACGTTCGGCACCACGGAATTCGAGGCGCGCGACCGGTCGAAGAACGTCTCCTGGATGGCGATCGCGTCGTTCGGCGAATCGTGGCACAACCTGCACCACGCGGACCCCACCTGCGCCCGGCACGGGGCGCTGAAGGGCCAGCTCGACCCCAGCGCGCGGGTCATCTGGGCGTTCGAGAAGCTGGGCTGGGCCTACGACGTGCGCTGGCCGGACGAGGAGCGGCTCACCGCCAAGCGGCCCGCCACGGCGACGAGGAAACTCGGATCGATGACGCGGCGCGCGACCGGAGTACGTGGCGCAGCGACCGCGGAGTCGCGATGATGTACCGGTGAGTGCCCAAGCGCATGCGTCTACCCGCAAGAGGATGACCGGGAAAGAACGGCGGGAGCAGCTCCTCGGCATCGGGCGCCACCTGTTCGCCGAACGGGGATTCGAGGGCACCTCGATCGAGGAGATCGCCGCGCAGGCGGGTGTCTCCAAGCCGGTGGTGTACGAGCATTTCGGCGGCAAAGAGGGCCTCTACGCCGTGGTCGTCGACCGGGACGTGGAGCGCCTGCTGGCGATGGCGACCACGCTGCTCGGCGGCGCCCGCACCAGGGAGTCGTTCGAGGTCGCGGCGGTCGGCCTGCTCCGCTACATCGACGACAACGCCGACGGCTTCCGCATCCTGGTCCGGGACTCCAACCCCGGCTCGGGCACGGGAACCTACGGCACGCTGCTGAGCGACATCGCCGGCCAGGTCGAGTACATCCTGGCCGACTTCCTCGCCTCCCGCGGCCACGATCCCAAGCTCGCCCCGCTGTACGCCCAGATGCTGGTGGGCATGGTCGCGTTCACCGGGCAGTGGTGGCTCGACGCCCGCAAGCCCAAGCTGGAAGAGGTCGCCGCCAACCTGATCGACCTGGCCTGGAACGGCCTCTCCCAGCTGGACGCGAACGGAAAGGGCTCAGCCAAGCGCTAGCGCCGGGGCGGCGCCGGGCGCCAGCGTGACGGTGTCGGCGCCCGCGGGCGCCGACGGCAGGCCCTCGGCCACCCAGGCGCGGTATCCGCCGATCACGTCGGTGGCACGGTGCAGGCCCAGGTCCAGCAGGGCCGCCGCCGCCAGGCTGGAGGTGTACCCGTCC
>DAIOWL010000651.1:0-4507 GCA_036758545.1 Streptosporangiaceae bacterium
TCCACTTGCGGGTGACCAGGCGGCGGTGCCAGCGCAGGACGGTGCCGGGGGTGACCAGCCGGTGCGCTCGCAGCCTTGCCGGCAGGAGCCGGACCAGCGCGGCGAGGACTGCGCGGTCGGCCCAGTCGAGCCGGGGCCGGGAACTGGCACGGCGCAGCACGGCGATCTCGTGCCGCAGCACTAGCAGCTCGGCGTCCTTGGAGGCTGATGACCGGCCGAGCAGGACCAGCCAGCTGCACAGCCGCGCGAAGATGAGGTAGAGCAGGCGGAGAGACACGGATGATCATCATGCCGCACAATCGACCTGGTCATAACAGCAGCTCACAGGGCAGGCGGACTTCTGGCACCCCACAGGCTAGCTGAGCGTAGTTAGCTTCTCGCTGAGTATTACGCGTCGGCCATATATTTCCTGTTGACGCCAGAAGCGCCTGCGCGGATGTCCCATCTCGCCCACGCGGTGCGGGAGCTTTGTCTTCACCTGCCAGATGCCGTGGGGTGGTCAAGCTGGACCGCAGGCAGAGCGAGGCGAGGTCCGAGGAATTCATCAAAGCGTGGGAAGCCGCTCGCCTGCCGGATGATGCCGGCGGCTTCCGGGTGTGCGGTGTGGTTGTCACCTGAGCGTGAGTGCACCGACTGCGCCAGACATGGCGATGTACTGCACTACTCTGATCGAGATGACGAGCAACAGCGGCGTGAGCGCCCGCACTCCGGCCTCTCCCGAGCGACGCGATTTCATCCGCGAGATCGTCGCCGCCGACGTGCGCGAGGGCAGAGTCTCGCAGGTCGTGACGCGCTTCCCGCCCGAGCCGAACGGATACCTCCACCTCGGCCACCCCAAGGCGATCGCGCTCAACTTCGGGATCGCCCAGGAGTTCGGCGGCCGCTGCCACTTGCGCTTCGACGACACCAACCCGATCGAGGAAGAGCAGGAGTACATCGACTCGATTCAGGAAGACATCCGCTGGCTCGGCTTCGACTGGGGCGAGCATCTCTACTTCGCCTCCGACTACTTCCACCAGCTCTACGACTGGGCCGTACACCTGATCAAGGCCGGCAAGGCCTACGTCGACGACCTCTCCGCCGACAAGATCCGGGAGCACCGCGGCACCCTCACAGAGCCGGGCAAGAACAGCCCCTGGCGCGACCGTTCGATCGATGAGAACCTCAACCTGTTCGAGCGCATGCGCGCGGGGGAGTTTCCGGACGGCGCCAGGGTGCTCAGGGCAAAGATCGACATGGCCTCGCCCAACATCAACATGCGCGACCCGGTGCTCTATCGGATCCTGCACGCAACCCACCCGCGGACCGGCGACGAGTGGTGCATCTATCCGCTGTACGACTTCGCCCACGGCCAGTCGGACGCAATCGAGGGCATCACCCACTCCCTCTGCACGCTCGAGTTCGAGGATCACCGACCGCTCTACGACTGGCTGATCGAGAACCTGCCGGTGCCTTCCCGCCCGCACCAATACGAGTTCGCCCGCCTCAACTTCACGTACACCGTGCTCTCGAAGCGCTTCCTAGGGCGGCTTGTGAGCGAGGGCCACGTGCGAGGCTGGGACGATCCGCGCATGCCCACCCTCTCGGCCCTGCGCCGGCGCGGCTTCCCACCCGAGGGTCTGCGCAACTTCCTCGACATGGTCTCGCTGGGAGGCAAGGGCACGAGCGCCGCCGAAATCGAGATGCTCGAGCACGAGGTCAGGGACGTGCTGAACCGGAGGGCGCTGCGACGCTTCGCCGTCCTGCGCCCGCTCAGGCTCGTGATCGAGAACTACCCAGAGGGGCAGGTCGAGGAGGTGGAGGCCGTCAACAACCCGGAGGATCCCTCGGCCGGGACACGCAAGGCGCCCTTCGCGCGCGAGCTCTGGATCGAACGCGACGACTTCATGGAGGACCCGCCAAGGAAGTTCTTCCGCCTCGCCCCCGGCCGCGAAGTGCGTTTGCGCTACGCCTACTTCGTGACCTGCACCGACGTGGTCAAGGACGCGAGCGGCGAGATCGTCGAGCTCCGCTGCGCCTACGATCCGGAGACGCGCGGCGGCGACGCCCCCGACGGGCGCCGGCCGAAGGCGACGCTGCACTGGCTCTCGTCCGAGCACGCCGTGCCCGCCCAAGTGCGTATCTATGACCGTCTCTTCACCCGCCCCGATCCCGGCGCTGACGGCGACCTCTACGCCGACCTCAACCCCAACTCCGAGACGGTGCTCCAGGAGTGCCTGGTCGAGCCTGCGCTCACGGAACTGCCGGTCGGTGAGACCGTGCAGTTCGAGCGCCTCGGCTACTTCTGCCCGGATCCCGACTCGACGCCCGGACGGCTCGTCTTCAACCGCACCCTCGGCCTCAGGGACACCTGGGCCAAGCTCCAGGCGCAGGCCGCCGGGCCATAACGACCTGTAGCAGCGCCGCGGCTCTTCAGGCCCCGGCGGTTCAGGGGGAAACATCAGTGATGATCTCAGAAAGGGCGGCCGGACGGGCTTCGTGCTGGGGAGCGAAGGACTCGTGTTCCTCGCCATCCTGATCGCCGGCGTCGGATTCGAGGTGCCGTGGCGGCTGCGCCACGGGACGAACGTGCTGGTCCGCGGCCACTGAGAGCAGCGATGTCGGCGAGTGCGCCTACGACATTCCCGGCATCGAGAGGAACTCACGCACCTCGATGGACGCATTCGGCGAGCGGAAATGCCGGCCGATATCCTCTGGGCCGCCGATCACGAGAATTCGTTCGCGGACGGCCTTCCGGTTCAGGATCTGCCATATTCAGCTGTCCCGGACCGGAAGCGAAGTGGAGGGCAGTAAGGTCCCAATAGGACTTGGCGGCTCCAGGGGGCGGGCTTCACGCGCCGCGGCTGTGCGCGACACGTAGGTGTAGGCCCAGCCGCCGCTTGCTTGACCGGGCGGAGGAGTGAGGTGGCACTACGGGCCATGAACCAGGGCAGCGATGAGCCGTCGCTCGCCTGCCTCATCGAGCGTAGCGCAGAGCTGAAGCGGGTCTTGGTCGACTTCGCGCTTAGCCCGCGGATGGAACGGCATCTGGAGCGGTTCATGGTGGAGGGCGCCGGTCCCCAAGAAGTGCTGATCGAGGACGAGGCGATCGACGCCATCGACCGGTTCGCGCTTCTGTACCGCCTGCCGAACGGCAAGACGGTGCTGGACCAGTTCCTGGCCAGCTGGCCGGACCTGAGCGCGGCTGACCGGGAGATGCTGCGCGGCTGGTGCGACCCGGTGGACGGGATCTTCGAGATCCGTGGCAGGGACGGCGACTCGCTCGTCTTGCTGAACCTGGTTGATGACCTGGAGTACCGAACGTACTCCAACATGGGCCCGACCGCTTTCCGCCCGCTGCCCAAGCACGGATTCGTGTGCGCCCGCCTAGTCCCTGTCGGCCCGGTCCCAGACGCGTGGCTGGTTTCCGGGTCGATGCGGGCCTACCGCAAATCCGATGCCGCGCAGGTCGCACAGGCCGCACTCGAACTGGCGACCAGACTGCCCGAACTGGTTCACCGTAATCCCGGGAAAGTCGAGCAGGCGTGGCAGCAGATGCGGGCCGACCGCGCCGCGTTCGTGGAGTTCTTCGGGTGTGGCGAGTTGGTCCTTTCCCCCGCCGAGGCCGAGGAACGGATCAACGCCTTCTACCGGCACCGGCAGGAAACCGCGCTCGCCGCGCGGTCCGCCCGCCGTCGGCCGCCGAACATCCCGGCGTGGATGTGCCCGCGTTTGAGCTTCCTGCCGAGCTCGCCGATGCCGAGACCGTCGGCGTCATTTACGACGAGGTCGACGGGCTGAACTTCTATAACGAGTACGGGATGCTGCGCGACCTGTTCGCCGACCCGGCTCTGGCGTCCGACAAGCGGTACGCGGACGTGCTGCGCGGGTACCTGCGAGCGGAGACGATCGGCCCGCTGCCGTTTCGCCGCCTGGCCGCCGCCCACCCGCAGACGGTCGATGCCGTGTTCCGGAAGATCTTGCGCCAGCCGCATTTCGCCTGGGCCGAGCACGGCGAGGCCCTGCTGCGCCGGCGTAAGCCCTGGTACTACGAGCGTGAGCCCCGTCCGGACCGCACCGTGATCGGCGCCCGCCTCAGCGAGCTCATCAGCCGGTAAACCTGCGAAGACCTCGGGAGATGATGACCAGCCATGGAAGCCGGTGCCGAAGAATGGGGGCGCAAGAGCGCTACGCTGAGCGAGAAGACGGCTCGCTCGCAGTACGGGCTGACGCAGGAGGAGATCTACGCGGCGATCGACGCGGGCAAGCTCCAGTACCGGCCTGCCGCGATGCATGGCAACCCGTGGCTGCGGCTGCTGCGCCGCGAGGTCGAGGACCTGGTCAGGGCCCAGAGTGGTGACCGTTACCTGCGAGAACGGAAGGCGCGGACCGAACTGGCGCAGACCAACCGCGAGCTGAAGCAGCTCCGGGTACAACTCGCCGCCCTTGAGGAAAGGCGGGCAGCGCTGCTCGCCGAACTCGCCGAGCAAGCTGATCGTCCAGCATGACCGGCAAACACACCTGCTTA
>DAIOWL010000652.1:0-4502 GCA_036758545.1 Streptosporangiaceae bacterium
CGCCGTGGTCACCGCGGGCGCGCACGGTGCCGCCCTCGCCGGGCCCGACGGAGCCGGCACTGTCGGCACTTTCCGGGTCGACGCGGTGGACACCGTCGGGGCCGGGGATACGTTCGTCGGCGCGCTCGCCGTCGCCCTGGCCGCGGGCATCCCGGCGGCCGAAGCCGTCCGCGCGGCCTCGGCCGCGGGCGCCACCGCCGCCACCAGGCCCGGCGCCCAGGCTGGCATGCCGCGCCCGGGGGACATCCTCGCCACCACCGGACTGACCTGGCCCGCCAGGTAGCGATTCGCTCAATACCCGGCAGTGAAGGTATACAAAAGTTTCAGGGGGCGCGCGGTAGCATTGCCTGAAGGAGGGCGCCACGTGACAACGGGTGGCCTGCGCGAATTCGTCGCTGACACAGCCGAGGGAGAGGACTTCTCCCTCGCTGGGGTGCGCAGCGAACTGTCCACGGCGTTCACGGTGCGGCAGGAACCCGGCGCGGCCGGCAGCGGCCTGCACCGCCGGACCTGGCTGGACACCTTCGACTGGCGGCTGTACAAGGCCGGCCTGACGCTCCAGTTCGAGCAGGCCAGGCGCGGCGGCCTGCTCGTGCTGAGCAAGGCCGACGGCACGCCGCAGGCCGAACAGCGGGTGACCCGCTGGCCGAGGCGCCCCGGCCTGGCCGAGGACCTGCCTCCCGGCCCGGTCCGGGACCGGATCCTGGTCCTGACCAGCCCGCGCGCCCTGCTGCCCATCGTCAAGGCGGTTAGCACGGTCAGCGTAAACCGGCTGCTCAACGCCGACGGCAAGACCGTGGCCCGGCTGGTCGAGGACCACGTCACCGTCACCGCGCCCACCCCCAGCACAGCGGGCGGCACCACCGCCGAGCTCCCGCCCCGGCTGGCCGTGGCCGAGGTCCGCGGCTACCCCGGCCAGGCGCGCAAGGCGGCGGGCCTGCTGGCCAGCACGCCCGGCGTCTCGCACGCCAGCCAGAGCGTGTTCATCGCGGCGCTGACCGCGCTCGGCCGCCATCCGGCCGACTACACCAGCGGCGTGGAGGCGGAGATCACCGCCACCATGCCTGCGTCGGTCGCCGTGGCCAGGCTGCTGCTGCGGCTGCTCGACACGGTGGAGCTGAACGTCGACGGGGTGCTCCGCGACATCGACACCGAGTTCCTGCACGACCTGCGGGTCGCGGTCCGCCGCACCCGGTCGGCGATCAAGCTCCTCGGCGCGGTGCTGCCCGCCGACCTGGCCGAACACTTCAAGGGCGAGTTCAAGTGGCTCGGCGACGTAACCACGCCGGTCCGGGACCTGGACGTCCACCTGCTCGGATTCGACGCGCTGACCGAGCAGCTGGTCGCCGCGTCCCCGGCCGACCTGGAGCCGCTGCGCGCCTTCCTGGCCAGGCGGCGTGCCCGCGAGTTCCGTCGGTTGGCCGCGGCGCTGCGCGGACCGCGGTTCCGTGCCATCACCGACGACTGGCGCAAGGCACTGCTCGAGATCCGCGATGTGGACGGCCCCAGGCGGCGGCGTCCCACCGCGGCCGCGCTGGCCCTGTCCGCGACCGGGCGCTCGTACCGGCGGATCGCCGCGCAAGGCGGCGCGATCACCTCGGACTCGCCCCCGGAATCCCTGCATGACCTGCGCAAGCGCGCCAAGGAGCTGCGCTACCTGCTGGAGTTCTTCGCGCCGCTGCACGACCAGGTGGCGTACCGGAAGGTCCTCTCCGACCTCAAGCAGCTCCAGGACTGCCTCGGCGAGTTCCAGGACAGCGAGGTGCAGCGCGCCGAGATCAGAGCCCGGGCCGACGCGATGCTGACGGAACGCGCCGCTCCGGCCGCTACGCTGCTGGCCATGGGTGAAATCGCCGCAAAACTGGCGCTCAGCCAGGCCGAGGCCCGCGCGGAGTTCGCCGCCAGGTTCGCCAGGTTCGCTGGCCCGGCTGGCCAGGAGCGCGTCCGCGTCCTGCTTGCCAATGAGATGCAGGGCCGCCCGTGAAGATCTTCGCCACCTACAACATCAAGGGCGGGGTCGGCAAGACGACCGCGGCCGTCAACCTGGCCTACCTGTCCGCCGCCGACGGCTGCCGGACCCTGCTCTGGGACCTGGACCCGCAGGGCGCGGCCAGCTTCCTGTTCCGGATCAAGCCGCGGGTCAAGGGCGGGGGCAAGGCGCTCATCCGCGGCACCAAGGCCCTCGACGACGCGATCAAGGGCACCGACTTCGACCACCTGGACCTGCTCCCCGCCGACTTCACCTACCGCAACATGGACCTGCTCCTGGGCGGGGCGGACAAGAAGCCGACTCGCAAGCTCGGCCAGCTGCTTAAGCCGATGGCCGCCGAGTACGACCACGTGTTCCTGGACTGCCCGCCGAGCATCTCGCTGGTCTCGGAGAACGTCATGCACGCCGCCGACGTGCTGCTGGTGCCGCTGATCCCCACCACGCTGTCGGTGCGCACGCTGGACCAGCTCACCGAGTTCGTGGCCGGCTTCAACGGTCGCCGCCCGCAGGTGCGGGCGTTCTTCTCGATGGTCGACCGCCGTAAGAAGCTGCACCTTCAGATCACGAGGGACCTGAGTACCGAACGGGCCGGGGTGGCGGCCACCACGATCCCCGCGCTGTCCATGATCGAGCGCATGTCCGTGGAGCGGGCCCCGGTCACCGCGTTCGCCCCCCGCAGCGTCGCCGCCCGCGCCTACCGCGCGCTCTGGGCCGAAGTCCAGCAGGACCCGAAACCCTGAAGCCCTAGTCGCGGCCCTGCCAGGTGGTGACGCAGGCCTCGTTGCCCTCCGGGTCGGCCAGCACCCAGAACGCGGGCGCCGCCGCGTCGGACACGACGGTGCCGCCGGCGGCCAGCGTGGCCTCGATCCGCAGGGGTGCCTCGTCGTGCGGCACCGAGACGTCGACGTGGATCCGGTTGCGCTGCGGCCGTGGAGCGTCCATCTGCTGGAACCAGACGGCCGGCCCCTGGCCGAGCGGGTCGGCCAGGCCACTGCGGCCCTCAGCCTCATCGGTGTAGCCGAGCACCGCCTTCCAGAACGGGCGGATCTTCGCGATGTCCAGCGCGTCGATGCCGAGCTCGAGCACCTGGACCGTTCGGTCCCCTGGCTGCGTGGTCAGCCGGAACTCCTGCGTCAGGGCCGAGAGCTGGCGAGCCAGCTCCGCGTCGTGCGTCGTCACCCAGCCCTGCTCGGCGGTCTGCAGCGACAGGAGCAGCCGGTCGGCGCGGATGTCCATCCGCAGGTGGCCCTCTACGTCCGGCACCGCTGCCGCCCGGGCGGCCACGTCGGCCGCCAGCGGCAGCGACCCGGTGAGCACCTCGGTCCTGAACTCGCTCAGGACGTACCGCCAGCCCAGCCGCGTGACGGCCGCCGAGGCGTCGGCCCGGGACAGCTTGGTGTGTTCCATGCCGCCCATCGTGCCAGCCGCCGATGTTTACCGGCACCTTTGGCGGGCATGCGACCTGATTACCACCCCGGACGTACGACGAGGAGGAGTGACGGTGACAGACGTCAAGCCGACCACGACCGACGCCGGCGCGCTGGTCGAGAGCGACGAGCACTCGCTAACCGTAGGCCCCGACGGCCCGGTTCTGCTCCAGGACCACTACCTGATCGAGCAGATGGCCAACTTCAACCGTGAGCGCATCCCGGAGCGGCAGCCGCACGCCAAGGGCGGCGGCGCGTTCGGGCACTTCGTGGTGACGAACGACGTCAGCGCCTACACCAAGGCGGCGGTGTTCCAGCCCGGCACCCGGACCGACACGCTGATCAGGTTCTCCACCGTGGCGGGGGAGCGGGGCAGCCCGGACACCTGGCGGGACCCGCGCGGCTTCGCGCTGAAGTTCTACACGTCCGAGGGCAACTACGACATGGTCGGGAACAACACCCCGGTCTTCTTCGTCCGCGACCCGATGAAGTTCCAGCACTTCATCCGCTCGCAGAAGCGGCGGGCCGACAACAACCTGCGCGACCACGACATGCAATGGGACTTCTGGACCCTGTCCCCGGAGTCGGCGCACCAGGTGACCTGGCTGATGGGTGACCGCGGCATCCCGCGGACCTGGCGGCACATGAACGGCTACAGCTCGCACACCTACCTGTGGATCAACGCGGCCGGCCGGAAGTTCTGGGTGAAGTACCACTTCAAGACCGACCAGGGCATCGAGTTCATGACCCAGGACGAGGGCGACGCGATGGCGGCGTCGGACGGCGACTACCACCAGCGCGACCTGTTCGACTCGATCAAGCGCGGCGACTTCCCGAGCTGGACGCTGAAGATGCAGATCATGCCGTTCGACGACGCCAAGACCTACCGGTTCAACCCGTTCGACCTCACCAAGGTGTGGCCGCACGGCGACTACCCGCTGGTCGAGGTCGGCCGGCTCACCCTGGACCGCAACGTGAGCGACTACCACACCGAGATGGAGCAGGCCGCCTTCGAGCCGAACAACCTGGTCCCCGGCATCGCGCTCAGCCCGGACAAGATGCTGCTGGCCCGCGGGTTCTCCTAC
>DAIOWL010000653.1:0-4489 GCA_036758545.1 Streptosporangiaceae bacterium
GCGGCGGCGCGGGCCCGGCTGGCGGCGGCGCGGACCGCGAGCGGGAGATGCCCGCCAGGCCGGTCCCCGGCGCCTAGCTCGCCGAGCCAGCGGCCGGCCGCCGGGTTGGCCATCTCAACGGTGCCGTCGGCCGCGAGCACCAGCAGACCGGTGTCGTCGTCGCCGCCGTCGACCGCGTTGCCGACCAGCGCGGACCGCCGGAGGCCGTCCGCTAGGGCGCCGGTCAGTGACGCCACGAAGCGCACCTCAGCGGGCGTGAAGTGCGGGCTCCTCGCCTCGCGGAGCAGGGTGAGCGCGCCCCAGGTGCCGGTGGTACCGGACAGCACGGCCCGCAGCTCGTCGGCGAAGCCGCTCGGCCGCCGCAGCTCGCGCTGGCGCAGGCTCCGGTCGAGGTCGCCCGCTGTGGCACCGCTGAGGCTGGCCGTCGGCTGATCCGCGCGGGCGAGGGCGGTGAACTTATTGAAGTCCGGCTCCCGCAGTTCGATCTCGGTGAGCCGGATCATCGCCGCGGCAGGCAGGCCGTCCTCGACGACTTCACCGGTCGGCAGAAGCGTCGCCGGGTCGACCGTCAGCAGGCATATCCCGTCGAAGGGGACGACGCGGCCCAGGATGCGCGTGACGGCCCGTGAGAAATCCTGCACGCCGAGGTTCCGGTGGACGAGCCGGACGACGTCGCCACGGGCACGTTTGCGCGCAGAAGCCGCAACTACCACGGATCGACCATACCCACGCCTCGTGCCTCCACCCAGAAATCTGGGATGGATGCTCTCGGCCGCCCGCCGCACCCTGGACCGGACCATGTCAATCTAGGAGTATCTCCATGTCTGATCTGCATGCGGGCTTCCAGCGGGCCGATGCTGATGCCCGCGGTGACGGGCTGTTCGCCTTCCTGGAGCGGGTGGACGGGTTGCCGCACGTCCAGGCGATCAAGCGCCGCATGACCGAGCTCCTCGGCCCCAGCGCCGGGCAGCATCTCCTGGAGGTCGGCTGCGGCATGGGCCACGAAATACGCAGGCTGGCCGGACGGGTCGCCCCGGGCGGATCTGTGCTGGGCATCGACTTGAACCATGCCATGATCGACGAGGCCCGCCGTTGCACCGCCGACCTGGGCGGCACCGTCCAATGCCAGGTCGGCGACGTGCAGCGGCTGGAACTCGGCGACGACGCGGTGGACGGCGTCCGGACCGAACGGGTCCTGATGTACGTCCCCGATCAGCAACGGGCGATCAGCGAGCTGGCCCGGGTTGTCCGGCCTGGCGGCCGGGTCGTCGCGTTCGAGCTGGACTACGGGGCGACGCTGGTCGACCTGCCGGACCGGGGAACCGCGCAGCGGGTGCTCGACGCACTCGGGCATACCGTCGCCCACCGCTGGATGGGCCGCGCCCTGGCCCGGGCGTTTCACCAGGCTGGGCTGCGGGACATCGTCGCCGAACCGCGACCCATCGCGCTGCCGCCGGCGATCCACCGCCAGCTCGTCGCCCCGGCTCTGACCGCCGCGGTCGAGACGGGGAAACTTGAGGCTCACGCCTACCAGCACTGGCTGGCGGCGGCGCAGGACGCCGAGCGTGGCGGTTACCACTGCGACACGTTCGTCGGGATGGTCGTCTCGGCCCGCAAGCCCGGGCCGGGCCGCGCGGCGATCGCCCGGTAATACGGCACCCGGCCGCCGGGGTAGCGTGAGCCGCATGGCGATCATGACGCGGCCGCTCGGCCGGACGCAGGCAGACGTGACCATCCTCGGATACGGCGCCATGGAGCTGCGAGGCCTGCCGAGAGGGCCCGAGATTGCGGACGAGGACGCCGGGCGCCTGCTTAACGCGGTCCTGGACGGCGGTATCAACCTGATCGATACCTCACCCGACTACGGCCGCAGCGAGGAGCTCATCGGCCGCTACGTGGGGCACAGGCGCGATGAGTTCTTCCTCGCTTCCAAGTGCGGCTGCCTGATCGAGCTGCCCGCGGACGCGCGGCCGCCGTACCCGCACGACTACAGCCCGGGCAACGTCCGCGCGGCCGTCGAGCAGTCGCTGCGGCGGCTCCGCACGGACCACCTGGATCTCGTCCAGGTGCACATGTCTCCGGACCGGGCCACGCTGGAGGACAACCACACGGTGGAGACACTCCAGGGGCTGCGGGACGAGGGCAAGGTCCGGTTCCTCGGCATGTCAGGCATCCTCCCCAACCTGCCCGACCACCTCGCGACGAACGTCTTCGACGCCTTCCAGATCCCCTACTCGGCCGTCCAGCGCGATCATGAGGAACTCATCACCGAGGCGGCAGGCCAGGGCGCGGGAACGCTGATCCGGGGCGGCGCGGCCCGTGGCGCGGTATCGGAGGAGAAGAACTGGCGGACCGGTCCGCTCACTCAGGAGCCGGGCCTGGGCCAGCGGAACTGGGACACCTCGGGCATCGAGGACCTGCTCGCCGATGCGGGCATACCCGCAATGGAGTTCGTCCTCCGCTTCACCCTCAGCCACCCGGCCTTGTCGACCACCATCGTCGGCACCGCGAACCCGGGGCACCTGGCCGGCAACATCGCGATAGCCGAGAAGGGACCTCTGCCTGCCGACCTCTACGACGAGGCTAAGAAGCTCCTCCCGCAATAAAGCTGGCCTGAGACCGGTTTCACGCACAGCGTCATTTCGCGCTGTTCGGGATAGGCTGGGCTTGCGGAATCGAGGAAGCCAGTGAACCGGTCCGATGACCTCATCGACACCACAGAGATGTATCTCCGTTCTGTGCTGGAACTCGAGGAAGAAGGCATGACCCCGCTTCGCGCACGGATCGCCGAGCGGCTAGGGCAGAGCGTGCCCACGGTGTCGCAGACGGTGGCCCGGATGCAGCGGGACGGACTGCTCACCGTCACCGGTGATCGCCGGATCCAGCTCACCCCGCACGGCCGCGACGTCGCGACCCGGGTGATGCGTAAGCACCGGCTCGCCGAGTGCCTGCTCGCCGATGTCCTCGGCCTGGACTGGCACCTGGTACACGAGGAGGCGTGCCGCTGGGAGCACGTGATGAGCGAGGCGGTCGAGCGGCGCCTGATCGACATCCTCGGCCATCCGACTCAGTCGCCGTACGGGAATCCCATCCCCGGCCTCGCGGAACTCGGCGACGATGAACACGATGACGGCCCCGGCGGCGTGATGGCGCTCACTCAGATTCCGACGGCGGCTAGCAGCGTGGTGGTGCGCCGCCTCGGTGAGCCCATCCAGTCCGACACGGATCTGCTCACCCGCCTGCGAGGCGCCGGGCTCCGCCCGAACGCCGTCATGCGCATCACCCGGGTCGGTGACCGGGTCCGGATCGGAACCGGCAGCCACGTCGTGGAACTAGACGAGACCACGGCTGCCCACGTCTTCGTCACCGCCGCCTGAGCCCGGCAGGCTGATAGCCCGCCAGCAAGCGCCGGCGATCTCGTCGAGCTGTTCATCGGTCAGCGGGGTTCCGCCGGCCGCCAGCCGGACGGCCGGGCTCAAGCCGAGCTCGTAGATCACCTCCAGTGGCAGTGGCAGCAGCCGGGCGGCGATTTCGGGCATCGCCGCGTGCGCCGCGAGCGGGTCGCCGCCGGCGATTGCCGCCTGGTGCGCGGCGCTGCGATAGGGCGAGTGATCGACCTGCAGCAGGAAGCGGGCATGATCGGGATTCGCCGTCAGGTGACGATAAGTAGCCAGCCAGATGCTGCGAAACTGTGCGCCCGCCGCCAATTTCGCGTCGAGGCCGGCCATGGCGGCCAGGGCAAGCTGCGCCTTCGTCTCGCAGTAAGCGGCGAGCACCAGCTCGTCCTTGGACGCGTAGTGGGTGTAGGCGGTGCCGGTCGCCACGCCGGCCTCGCTGGCGACGGCGCTCATCGACGCGCCGTGAAAACCGTTGCGCGCGACGAGCGTACGCAGCGCGCTGCGCACCGCGGCGGCGCGGTCCATCGACGTGACCGTCATGCAGCCGCCGCCGCGCGCACGTCGATCGGTATTCCGGTCTCGCGCTCGGAGACCTCCCACAACGCGGCGATCGCCTTGTCCATGCCAAGCCTGCGCACCACCGGCTTGCGTACCGGCGGCCCGCTGTTGACGAACAGCGGGCCGTAGAACTCGCCGCCGTTCGCGGCCGGGTCGGTGGCCGCCCGCAGCTGCGACAGCGCGCCGTCGGCCGCCGACATCCCGCTGCGGCGGGCGAGGAAGAGCCAGAACCGCTGGCTCGTGCCCCCGCCAGTCTGCTGCACGCTGACCGCCTGCAGATCGGTGTTCGACAGTCCCGGATGCGCGATAAGGCTGGCCGTGCTCGCGCCGGCGTTCTCCAGCTCGCGCTGAAGCCCGAGGCCGAAGTGGAAATTCGCGAGCTTGGCCTGGCCGTAGGCGCGCCACGGCCGGTAGCGGCCGTGCAGGTGCGGGTTCGCTGGGTTGATGGCGCGGCCCATGTGATGGGCCGTGCTGGTCACGGTCACGATCCGCGCGCCGGGTGTGCGCAGCAGCGCGGGCAGCAGCAGCGCGGT